>NZ_PNOT02000163.1 GCF_002879535.1 Mesorhizobium intechi | reverse complement strand
TTGCAATCACACTTCCCCGCCTTTCGAAGCCCACTGCAATCGTGCGGTATACTTCGAAGTCGAAGTGACAGCCCCGCAAGAAGTCCGCTTAACGTGGCCAACTGCAACTTACCGTTGGCCGCCTCTCGAGGGCTGAGTGTGATTGTGGATGGCCACAGGTGACAATGTCATCTTTGCTTGCTGAACCTTGCCCATAAGACAACAGCGATCAAACGGCGAAAAAACTCAGTCGCATGCCCTTATTCGCAGGAGATCGTCTTGGTGGCCCTCGATCGCGCTGCCAACCGCCGCAGTTGCGCGGCTAATTTGCCGGAAATGAACTGTCGATCGTGAGGTTAGTGATGAAAGGTACCGCAACTGCCGCGTTAAAGGAGCTCAAACGGCAGGACCTCCTCCAAAAGTGCGCCTATGTGAATGGAGCTTGGCTCTCCAAGGCTGAAACGATCTTGGTGGTTGACCCGGCTACTGGCCAGGACTTGGCTCAGGTAGCTGCCTGTGAGGTGTCTGATGTAGATAACGCGGTCAGCTTCGCAAGAACCGCGTTTGAACAATGGCGCAATGTTCTTCCTTGGGAACGGGGCGCATGTCTGCGCAGATGGGCCGCGGGTATGCGCGAGAATGCGGAAGACCTTTCCACCATCATGACCGCTGAACAAGGCAAACCATTGACCGAGGCGCACGGTGAGATTTTATATGCCGCCAGCTTTCTCGACTGGTTTGCGGCAGAGGGTGAGCGAGCATATGGCGAGACCATCCCGAGCCATCTTGCGGGCAGCCGGCTCTCCGTGCAGATGCAGCCGGTCGGAGTGACGGTCGCTATCACGCCTTGGAACTTTCCGTCGGCGATGATCACCAGAAAAGCAGGAGCCGCCTTGGCTGCGGGCTGCACGATGATAGTCAAGCCAGCCCCGGAAACGCCCTTGTCCGCTCTGGCGCTTGCCCGCCTTGCCGAGGAGGCAGGAGTTCCCGCCGGGGTCTTTCAGGTGATCACGGGAGAGGCTGCCCCACTCGCAAAACGGCTATTGGATCATAGCGATGTGCGGGCATTCTCCTTCACGGGCTCGACCGAGGTCGGTCGGATCCTGCTCGAGCAGTCGGCAAAAACCGTGAAGAAGGCTTCACTTGAGCTCGGCGGCAATGCTCCTTTTATCATTTTCGATGATGCCCCCTTGGAGACAGCCGTAGCTGGATGCATAGCAGCCAAATTTGCCACATCCGGCCAGGACTGCCTGGCAGCCAATAGGATCTATGTTCAGCGAGGAAACTATGAGCGCTTCGTGGAAGAATTCGCGAAGGCCACCGGTAAACTGAAAGTCGGGCACGGATTCGAACCCGGTGTCGATATTGGCCCAATGACCAGACCATCCGTCGCCGAAAAGTGCAGACGGCAGGTGTCCGAAGCTGTTTGTTCCGGGGCTCGCATCGTTATTGGCGGACAGGATAGCCCTCTCGGGGGCAATTTCGTTACCCCGACTGTTCTCGCCGATGTCACGGACGACATGCTGGTCGCGAAGGAAGAGACCTTTGGGCCGGTGGCGGCAATCCTTCCGTTCGATGAGGAGACGGAAGTGCTTGCGCGAGCCAACAACTCAGAAATGGGCCTTGCGGCTTACGTTTACACAAAAGATCTCAGCCGCGCCATGCGGCTAACCGATCAGTTGGAGTACGGCATGGTCGCCGTAAACACCCCGAAATTCACCGGCGCTCCCATACCCTTTGGCGGATGGAAACAATCCGGGCTCGGCCGCGAGGGCTCAAGGCATGGTCTCGCCGAATATCTGGAAGCCAAATACGTGTGCATCGGTAATACGGCAAACTGAAGGGACAGACGCATGAGTATCAACATCAAGGACATCAGCGAGAAGGATAGAAATTCTGTCCTGCATCCTTTCACACAGCTCAAGGATTTTGCCGCCGGCAAGCTCGGTGATCCGACCATCATTGAGACGGGCAAAGGCATCCGCATTCAAGATGCACATGGCAACCAGCTGATCGACGGATTCGCCGGCCTTTATTGCGTCAACGTCGGGTACGGCCGCACCGAAGTCGCCGAAGCGATTTCCCGCCAGGCTTTCCGTCTGGCCTACTATCATTCCTACGCCGCCCACACGACGGATGAGCTCGCAATCCTTTCCGATCGCCTCGTGAAGATGGCGCCGGGCAAAATGAGCAAGGTGTTCTACGGCATGTCCGGCTCGGACGCCAACGAGACGCAGGCCAAGCTCGTCTGGTATTATAATAATCTCCGCGGCAAGCCGACTAAGAAGAAGATCATCTCGCGTGAACGCGGCTATCACGGCTGCAGCGTCGTGTCGGGCTCGATGACGGGCATGAGCTTCTATCATGACCACATGGACCTGCCACTTCCGCAGATTGTTCACACCGGTGTTCCGCATCACTACTGGGGCGCCACCCCAGGCGAGTCCGAACGCGAATTTTCAGCGCGGCGCGGCGAGGAACTTGATCAGCTGATCGAGCGGCTGGGGCCAGAAAATGTGGGCGGCTTCATCGGCGAGCCGGTGCTTGGCACCGGCGGCATCACGCCTCCGCCGGAAGGCTACTGGCAAGCAATTCAGGCCGTGCTCAAGAAGCACGACGTGCTGCTCATTGCCGATGAAGTCATCACAGGGTTCGGCCGCACCGGTTCCATGTTCGGCTCGCAGCACTATGGCATCGAACCAGACCTCATCACGGTCGCTAAAGGTTTGACGTCGGCCTACTTCCCGCTTTCAGCGGCAATCGTCGGTGAGAAGGTGTATAAAGTCCTGGAGGATGGGGCTGACAAGGTCGGCGCATTCTCGCACGGGTACACCTATTCTGGTCATCCCATCGGCGCCGCCGCGGCCAACGCTGTCCTCGACATTGTCGAGAAAGAAGACCTCCCCGGCAATGCACGTGACGTCGGCGCGTTCTTCCAGGCACAGCTGCAGGAAAAGTTCGCGCAGTTGCCGATCGTCGGCGAAGTGCGCGGCGTCGGTCTTATGGGCGCAATCGAATTTGTCGCCGATCGCGACAACAAGAAGCGTTTCGACCCGTCGTTGAAGGTCGGTGCACGCATCTCGAAGGCAGCACGCGACCGTGGCCTGATCGTCCGCGCTATGCCGCATGGTGACATTCTGGGCTTCGCTCCTCCTTTGGTGGCAACAAAGGCTGAAGTGGAAGAGATCGTTGGTATCGCAGGAAGTGCAGTGCGCTTCGTTATGGATGAGCTAGCGAGAGAGGGTCTTAGCATTTGAGGCGGGCGACCCGAGCCTGCAATGCCAGAGCTGTCTGCCCGAGGCAGGCATAGCATACTTGGTGGTCACCAGTGACGACGCTAGTGCAGATCAATGGATAGTTAGCGGGAGAACCATCGGCCCCGACTGCGGTGGCAGCGCCAATCCAATGAACGAAGCCGGTCGCCCTATTTTGGCATGGCCGCAACGAGAGATCAGGCTAGCAGAGAAGGAACTCCCGGGATGCTAGACTCACAGTCGACCTGCCGAAATTTTTGCTTTTACCTTCTACCGGCCTTTTCGCTGCAGGCGTTCTCGTCGGCAGTAGAAGCGCTGAGGCTCGCCAACGAAGTGTTGGGGCGTGAAGTGTATAGCTGGCAGATCGTTTCGGACGACGGGGAGCCCGTGGCCTCAAGTTGCGGGTTGTTGGTATGGGCCGGATCGTCGTTGTCGTTCGAACGTGAAAGATTTCGTCGATCAATCTCAACACCCGCCGTCGTCGTCGTCGGCGCCCATAATGCTCCTGACTCGCACAAACAGCTTGAAGCCTGGTTACGCGAGTGCAGAAACCACCGCAGTTGCCTGGTAGGCATATGTAGCGGCACGATAGTGCTTGCTCGAGCTGGGGTTGCACAAGGGCGGCGTTGCGCGGTTCACTGGGAACAGTTTCCTATATTCTCTGAGCGCTTTCCGGATGTGTCCGCCGCTCAAACTGCCTTTGAGCGGGATGGAGACCTGTACACCTGCGCCGGGGGGGATGCTCCCTTCGACATGTTTTTAGATTTGGTTGACCATCACCATGGCACGATAGTCGTCAATCGTATTTGTGAAAAAGCTATCGCGTGCAGGACCCGTTCAGCGGGTGACCGCCAACGTTTGCCACTCCACTCACGAGTGCAACTAAACCATCGGGCGGTCATCAAGATAGTCGAGGAGATGGAGGCAAACCTTACGGAGCCATTGCTATTGGACGAACTTGTGGGATCAGCCGGCCTTTCCCGACGTCAAATCGAGCGGCTGTTTAGGAGTGAACTGGGATGTTCTCCAAGCCGTTATTATTTGGATCTTCGCCTGGAACGGGCGCATCTGCTGCTCATCAGTTCCCGACTGCCGGTCGTCGAGATAGCGATGGCTTGCGGCTTTATCTCCGCATCGCACTTCTCAAAAGCGTACCGCGACGCCTACGGGTGCGCGCCGCATCAATCACGACTGCCAGTTCACCAACGAAAAAAAACGCGGTCGAGCGCGCCGGAAGAAAATAGAATCAGAAAAATCGACCGGAGGCTAAGTTACGAACGAGTGCCAAACTGCCACTAGCAGAGCGTTTTCTGTGAAGATCGGTTATGGCGCTGGTGTTGGTGATGGGCTCACGTCGATGAGCTCGTGTCGATTGTCAGGTTCGAAAACCGGGCTCGCTCTGGGTCGACCTGGGTGCGATAGAAGAGGATTTTCTCAACATGATACCATTGCCATTCCACCCCGACGAATACCGCAGCAGGCTTTCCGCTATCCGCGCGGAAATGGCGCGCCGCAGCCTCGATCTTCTCATCGTCAACGACGTCGCCAACCAGCATTACATCACCGGGTATGACGGCTGGTCGTTTTACACGCCGCAGATGGTCCTGGTCCCGCACGCCGACGAGGAGCCGGTCTGGATCGGTCGCGCCATGGATGCCGCCGGCGGGTTGCTGACGGCTTGGATGAAGCGGGAGAACGTCGTCGGCTTTCCCGAAGATCATGTCCAGCGCACCGACCGTCATCCGATGGACTGGATTGCCGCCTGGATCGACAGGAAGGGCTGGGGGCGCGGCAATATCGGCATCGAGTTTGAAGCCTACTACTATTCCCCAAAGGCGCATGCGCGCCTGACAGCGGGCCTGCCAAACGCAGTGTTCCACGACGCCGACCTTCTGGTGAACTGGATCCGCAGCGTCAAATCGGAAGCCGAGATCGGCTACCTACGCAAAGCCTCGCGTCTTGCCGAGGCGGCGGTCACCGCGGCCTATGAGGTGATAGCGCCAGGCGTTCGCGAGTGCGACGCCATCGCCAAAATCCAAGCCGCTCAGGTAGCTGGGTCGCCGGATTTCGCCGGCGACATCACCGCCCTACCACCGACAATACTGGGGGGCGAAAATGCATCGGCGCCGCACATCATGTGGAGCGATCGTCGCTTTGGCCACAACGAAACCGTCGCGCTCGAGCTGGCCGGCGTCGTTCGTCGCTATGCCGCCGGTCTGGCGCGGACCCTTCAGCTGGGCGCCATGCCAGCCAAGGTCGGCGACACCGGCAAGGCCGTGCTCGAAGGCATGGAGGCCGTGCTTGCGTCGATCAGGCCTGGCGTCTTGGCGGAGGACATCGAGGCGAGCTGGCGCAAGGTCATCCAGCGTTACGGCCTGAAGAAGGAATCCCGCATTGGCTATTCGATCGGCGCGGCCTATCCGCCAGATTGGGGCGAGCACACGATCAGCCTGCGCCAGGGAGACAAGACGATCCTGAAGCCGGGCAATGTCCTACATTCGATCCTCGGCATGTGGATGGACGGCTGGGGGATCGAAGTGAGCGAAACCATCCTCGTAACTGCTGACGGCTGCGAGACTCTGACCAGCTTCCCGCGAGAGATTCATGTCAAACATTGATCGGCAATGATGGATCCCCCGCTGGGACGCCGATCGACCGCCAACTCCATCGCAATTCGGCAACCGTCGAGCAAAGAGAGCGATGAGCCGGCCTTAATCAGTGTTCGAAGAAGCCGGTTCAGCGGCATGAGGCAGAGGCCCGCTTCGGTATTGCCGTCGAAGCCGTCGCGGCTGCCGGTGCCGGGCCTTTAGCGTACGTTCAGCTTCTTGCGGCGCGCCCCGCGCGCGCGACCGACGTAGCGGCGGGCTCGATCGACTTGGGAAGGGCGACGCCCAGGGTCTGGCAACCGACGCTAGACGTTTGATCCAGGTTTTGATGCGGCCTGTCCTCCGAATCCGGGGATGCGCTATGGGCCGGGTTCTTCATGGGAGCGCCACGACGACAGCGGTGTTCCGTCGAGCGATACAGGCATAAGACATGAGAGAGCCTGAAAGCGTTATCAAGCTTACCCATCATCGAGAAGAATGACTCTGCATCAGGTCCCGGCATAATCCAATCAAGTATGCAGGGTCTGCTCGGGCTCGGCTTTGGCGTCGCCACGCAAAATTGGCACGGAGCTTGTCCACCTTTGGAAGCTTAGCCCCTCACGCCGCAGGAATTGCCAAACGGTGTCATGTGAGACCTTCACACCATGTGCCTCAAGCTCGGCTTTCAACTGATGTAGTGTCAAATGCGGGGCCTTGTCGATTCGCTCCTGAATGAAATCCCGGTGAGGTTCCAGAACTCGCTTTCGGTGGCCACGCATCTTGCGAGGCTCGATAGAACCGCTCATTCGGTAGCGCTGCGACCATTTAACGGCGGAAGAAACTGCAATCCCAAAACGAGCCGCAACCGACCGGCAGCTCTCGCCAGCTTCAATCGCAAGTACGATGCGCTCGCGCAGGCTCTTGGAGAGGGGTGCTGTCATTCAAGCTTCAGTCCTGGTTAATCTTGATAATGCGAACCTAGGCAAGAACTGAACCCCGGTACGTTTCACCGCTCTGAGGTTCTATGTCAAATTCAGTTTGCCGATCGGATTCATCTTACGACAAGATGGTCTCGCTATCAGATGCACTTAGTACTACAGTTGCGGATACGCGCGCCGTTTGTAGTGGGAGACGGTGGCGGCAGCCTGATGTCGTCGTCGCCATAGCGACCAGGCGATAATGAAGGGCTTTTGTGTTGGCGGGTAGATGAGGATCCGGGCGAGGAGATAGCGGATCTCGGGGACGCTTGGCACCAGCGCAGCCATCCGGATCAGGCGGCGATTGGCTCCTTTGGACTCGTTTCGTTCGGTTTGCTCCATGCGCTGCGGCGAAGATCAGCCGATAGTTTGGAGAGGAACGCCAGAGCGGCCATGCACAGGCTCATGTGGCGATGCCATCCGTGCCAGGACCGGGCCTCGCAATGGTCAAGTCCGAGATCATCCTTGGCTCGCTCAAAGCACTCCTCGACCGCCCAGCGCAGGCCGGCCACTGCCGCCAATTCGGCCAAGGAGGAACCGGGCGGGGCGAAGACCAGATAGTAGGCCTTTTCTGCGGATGTCGAACGCTTGCGGCGGACCAGAAGCCAATGCTCGAAGCCGCCTTTCGACGTCCAAGGGCGGCGGATGCGCGCCCAGTCGTAGAGCCGGGGCCCTTTGGCGCCTTCCCCTGCCGCATGACAGACCCAGTCCTCGGGCGCGAGTTCGCTGGCCAGTTCCTCGGGCGAGGTTCCCTCAAACCGATGATCCCCTCCACGGCGCATGAAGTGAGCGCCTCGAACCGCCAGGACATAGGGCTGCTCGCGAGCTTCCAGCATCCGACGAAGGCTACTGTCGGCTCCGTAGACAGTGTCGCCCAGAACGTAAGCGCACGGGACGCCGGCATTGAGCGCTGCCTCGACCATGGCGCGCGCCATCTTTGGCTTGGTCGCAAACTCGACCGTCTCCGGGATCGAGGCCTTGGCACATCGCGCCCGATCCTTTGTCCAACTCTCTGGCAGGTAAAGCCGGCGATCAATCAGCGCCTGGCCGTAGCGGCTCGCGTAAGCCAAGAACACACCGATCTGGCTGTTCTCGATCCGCCCCGCCGTTCCCGAGTACTGACGCGCGACACCGGCGGAGCGATCGCCCTTCTTCACAAATCCGGTCTCGTCGACGATCAGGACGCCATCCTCGTCGCCCAACGCCTCCACGACATAATCGCGAACCTCGTCTCGGAGTCGATCGGCGTCCCACTGGCTGCGTCCCAACAGCGACTGCATCCGATAGGGCCGCCCCGCTCCGGACTGCTCAGCCATCAGCCAGCCCGTCTTGCGCTCAATGCCCGAAAGAAGGCCGTCAAGGAAATCCGCGCCCGTCTCTCGCAGCTCACGACGAGGAAGCACCCGTCCAACCCGCGCCTTCAGCGCCGTGAGCTCCTGCTCCCAAGCCAACAACGACCCCGACCACGAAGCGACAGACATGGCTCCCTCCTGCTTAACCTGCCGAAGAGAATCACAGAATCAATTGATCCGCAACTGTAGTATTAGAACGTCAGACCCCTAAGGCGTCTGCGCCGTAGCAAGCTCTGAAGTGGAGGCATGCTGGCCTTCATGAGACCAATCTTTGCCCAGCAATAAAACGGGCGGAGTTGGACAGCAGCGGTCCTTTCGCGACGGATGTCGCGCAAAGCGCCAGTTGCCAGACTGACTGGCCATCGCCTTCGGGCAACGAGAGGAACTGCGCCTCGATCCATCAAAGCCTCTAGGTCAAAACTTCGCTGACCGGTCGGGACGGGAATGAACGCTCCATGACCGTAGTCCCTCAGCGGGTCAAGGCCATGCAATCGGGGACGAAGGCTCAATGCGGATCTTTCAAACCGCTTCCTTGACGGCAGAGAGGAACTGCTTGGTGCGGTCGCGCTGTGGGCTGGTGAACAATATTTGCGGGGGCGCCTGCTCCTCTATCGAGCCACCATAAAAGAAGCACACGCGGTCAGAGATGTCGCGAGCAAAGCCCATCTGATGCGTGACCATGATCATGGTTAGATTGTGCTCGGCGACTAGCTTTCGAATGACATGTGTCACCTCGCCGATGACTTCGGGGTCGAGGGCGGAAGTGACTTCGTCGAAAAGCATCACCTTGGGCCGCATCGCCAACGCGCGGGCTATGGCGACGCGCTGTTGTTGTCCTCCTGATAGACGGGAAGGATGCTGGTCACGCTTGTCGATCATACCCACCATTTTCAGGAGCTCTTCGGATCGCTCAAGCGCCTCTTTCCTCGAAAGCCCCAGTACCTGGACTGGGCCTTCCATGCAGTTTTGGATCGCGGTCATATGCGGAAACAGGTTGAAGTGCTGGAAACACATCCCGATCGAGGAGCGAATCTTCCGCTGGTATCGCTCGTCTGCCGGCACAAGGACCCCATCGCGGGGCATGTGTGTCAATGGCTTGCCGTCAACGTATATCACGCCGCCATTGATAGTTTCGAGTGTCATAAGGGCTCGCAACACCGTGGTCTTCCCGGACCCCGAGGGTCCTATAATGGTAACCATCTCGCCTTCGGCCACGTCAAAATCGAGGTGGCTGATGACGTTGAGCCTTCCGTAGCTCTTGCTGACGTTCATGAACCGGACCATGGGGCGGTCATGCTCCGGCAGTTCAAGGGGATAGTCGGTATTGCTCATGTTACAGTCCTAGTCTCAGCCGCAGCCGTCGTTCGAACATCCTGACGAGTCCGGCCGTCGGAAGCGAGATCAAGAGGAAAATCAGGCCAACCAATGTAAAAGGTTCCAGATACCTGTAGTTCTCGGACCCTAACGCGTTGGCCGTGTGCATTAGCTCCATGACACCAATTACCGACAGCATGGGCGTGTCCTTGAGGATGCCCACCAGGTAGTTGCCGAGGCCTGGCACCGCAGGCGCAAGCGCCTGCGGGATGATGATGCGTACATAGGTGACGCGGGGGGACATGTTCAGCGCACGGCACACTTCCCATTGCCCGGGAGCCACGGAATTGAGGCCTGCGCGGTAAACCTCCGAGAGATAGGCCGAATAGTGCAGACCGATCGCAAAGATGCCGGATACCCAGGGCGACAGGAAAATCCCGAACTGGGGTCCGACGTAGAAAACAAAGAAAATCTGCAGGACCAAGGGCGTGGACCGGATGAATTCAATCAGCTCCCTGACGACAAATGTCAGTGCGGGCCACTTTGTGCGTTGTGCAAGAGCGAGCAGCAGGCCACCGACCAGAGCAATTGCATACCCGACCCCGGCCGCAATCAACGTGTTGAGGGTAGCCCACAACAACTGTGGCAGGATCTCCCACGTAAAGTCCCAGCGCCAGTTGAACGTCATGCCCTTCCAAGCCTCCGGGCAACCAAGCGTTCCGCCCAGCGCATCATCGGGGTTATGAGGAACCTGGCAAGGATGTAGTAGATAATCAAAGCTGTTCCAAACGCCTGCGCCGACAGATAGGTCGCGGCGTTGATCTGGCGTGTCTGGAACATGAGATCGGCGACCGAGATGAGGGACACCAGGGCGGTTCCCTTGAGAAGCTCGATCAGGAGATTACCCCAAGGCGGAAGCATGATCGCCAGCGCTTGCGGCAATATGATCCTGCGCATCCTCACGCCGTGCGGCATCGACAGCGCGG
>NZ_PNOT02000169.1 GCF_002879535.1 Mesorhizobium intechi | reverse complement strand
TAGAAAGAATGAGTGATGAAAGTTATATTATTAAATTCTTTAAGGAGTATGAAAATGAATTGGAGGACGTCGGGACGTATGTGGCAAATCAATTCGAATATAGGAAATTAGTTTCAGCTATAAGATTATACGTGAAAAATATTGAGAATACTATTGTTGATGGCCCAAAATTGCGATAATTACAGCCGAACTACGGTGACAGTGTACTTTTTGCTATGTCCGCTTCACCGCTCATGGGCACTGCTTTGTTGAAGCGCAAGACCCCCCATCAATACTCAGATCGCAGGCGTTCGTGTCCTGGTGCCAGCCATCTCTCACCTACCCTGTGGATAGACCCCAAACACCGCCATCATTCCCGACATCGGCTTGCAAGAAGCCCTAGACTGAAGCTCTTGGGGAATCGGGTGGATGTCGAGCAAGCCGAGTCATTGCGTCGTGTTGTTCACGCTGCTGGCTGTTGCCGGCTGCACCTCCGCGCCGGGCAAGGACTTCTTCACCGAGACCATCGACAGCCTGCACGCCAAGACTTCGCCCCTGCGGGCGGGCTATTCCGGGCCTGCCGCCGTCACCTCGGCATCGGGCGCGGCACAGCGCTTCAACGGCGCGCAGTATCAGGGCACCGGCCAGTTCGTCTCGTCGGGCGCCCCGGTCACCAAGGTGACGGGCGACGGCTCCGGCAAGTTCGAGCTCAACCTGGTCAACGCGCCGATCGCCGACGCGGCCAAGGCGGTGCTGGGCGATGCGCTGCACCTCAACTACATCGTCGACCCGCGGGTGCAGGGCACGGTGACGCTGCAGACATCGCAGCCGGTTTCGCAGGATGCGCTGGTCGATATCCTGCAATCGGCGTTGGCGGTGAACGCCGCCGGCATCACCAGCCGCGGCGGCACCTACCAGATCGTGCCGCTGTCGGAGATCATGGCCTCGACGCCGCCGGTCAGCGTGCCATCGACCTCGCCGTCCGGCCCCGGCGTCAAGGTGCAGGTGCTGCAGCTGCAGTTCATCGCCGCCGACGAGATGAAGACCATTCTGGAACCGATCACCCGCCAGGGCTCGGTGCTGCGCGTCGATTCCACCCGCAACATCATCACCGTCGCCGGCAGCGACAGCGACCTCAATGCGATCCGGGAAGCGGTTTCGGTGTTCGATGTCGACTGGATGCGCGGCATGTCGGTGGCGCTGCATCCCTTGAAAACCTCCAAGCCGGAAGCGGTCGCCGCCGAACTCGATTCGATCTTCGGCACCAAGGAAGGGCCTGGCGCCAAGCTCATCCAGTTCATCCCCAACGACCGGCTGAATTCGGTGCTGGTGATCACCTCGCGCCCGGCCTATCTGGCGCGCGCCGCAACCTGGATCAACAAGCTCGACAGGCTGGCCGAGACCAATGAAAGCCAGCTTTTCGTCTATCAGATCCAGAACCGGCCGGCCAAGGAACTGGCATCGGTGCTGAGCTCGGTTCTCGGCACCACGGTGAAGACCGAAGGCCAATCGGGCGGCTCGAACGTCTCGCCCGACCAGACGCCGATCGCCATGCAGTCGGACGGCGTCACGCCGGCGCCGCTGACCGGGCCCTCGCCTTCGCTGCCGCAGCAGGACAATCAGTCGCCCGCCCATGCCACCGTCGTCGCCGATGTCGAGAACAATGCGCTGCTGATCCAGACCACGGCGCGCGACTACCAGCGCATCGAGCAGATCCTGACCAAGGTGGACGTGCTGCCTACGCAAGTCATGCTGGAAGCGGTGATCGCCGAGGTCACGCTCAACGACGACCTGAAATACGGCCTGCGCTGGTTCTTCGAGAATGGCGGCACCAAGGTGTCCGTGACCGACGTGGCCAAGGCAGCCGCGGCGGCCACCCTGCCCGGCTTCAACTGGAGCTATGCAACCGACAATATCCAGGTGACGCTCAGCGCGCTTTCCAAGATCACCGACGTCAATGTCATTTCGGCGCCCACCATCATGGCGCTCAACAACCAGAAGGCGATCCTGCAGGTCGGCGACCAGGTGCCGATCCTGACCCAGCAATCGCAGGACACCGGCAATGGCAGCGCGCCGATCATCAACTCGGTCCAGATGAAGGATACCGGCGTCATCCTGACGGTGACGCCGCGCATCAACAATGCCGGCAGGGTCATGCTCGACATCCAGCAGGAGGTCAGCAACGTCACCAAGACCGACAGTTCCGATATCGACTCGCCAACCATCCAGCAGCGCAAGATCCAGACGCGCGTGCTGGTCAATGACGGCGAGAGCCTGGCGCTGGGCGGCCTCATCCAGCAGAACAACAGTGTCGACCGCAGCCAGGTGCCGATCCTCGGCGACATCCCGATTTTCGGCAATGCGTTCAAGCAAAAGGACGACACCATCAGGCGGACCGAATTGATCATCTTCATCCGGCCGCATGTCGTTCGCGACATCAATGAGGCCCGCGAGGTGACGGACGAATTCCGCGGCAAGATCAGCCTGCAGACGCCGATCCAGAAGCGGCGCGGCGGCACCAAGCTGCAGCAGGATCTGAAGAGGCTGGCGTATTGACGATGGCCACGCCCCCCTCTCTCGTGCTGGCCGCCACGATCGCCCTCGCGGCCGTGCTCGCCGCCATTTCGATCGCCGATTTCCGCCGCCAGATCATCCCCGACGGTCTCAACCTGGCGCTCGCCGGCATCGGCCTTTCCTACCAGCTGGCGGCCGACGCCGAGGGGGTGCCGGTGCAGATCCTCTTCGCCGCCGCGACCTTCGCCGCCGCCTGGCTGCTGCGGCACGGCCATTTCCTCGTGACCGGCCGGATCGGTCTCGGCCTCGGCGACGTCAAGATGCTGGCGGCCGCTTCATGCTGGATCAGTCCGCTGCTGTTGCCKGTGCTGCTGTTCATCGCCAGCGCCAGCGCGTTGCTGTTCGTCGGCGGGCAAGTGGTCGCGACAGGGCCGGCGGCAGCGCGGGCCCGCGTCGCCTTCGGTCCGTTCATCGCCATCGGCCTCGGCGCAAGCTGGGCGCTGGAGCAATTTGCAGGTCTAGACATGGGACTGCTCTGATGATGCGCTTTCTTCAACCCTCCGAAAAGCTTCAATCCGAAAAAATGGGCCGCAACCGCGATGATCGCGAAGGCGGCTTCACCCTGGTCGAGCTTCTGGTCGTGCTCGCCATCATCGCCCTGATCGCCACGCTGGCGGCGCCACAGGTGCTGCGCTATCTCGGCGCGGCCAGGACCAATGCGGCCAAAGCGCAGATCCGCAACATCGAAAGCGCGCTCGAACTCTACTATGTCGACAATGCGAAATACCCGACCGACGAAGAAGGGCTCAACGCCCTGGTCGCGCAGCCTGCCGGTGAAACGCGCTGGAACGGGCCTTATCTCAAGGGAAGCACCGGCCTCAAGGATCCATGGGGCAGGCCCTACTCCTACGAAGTGAAGGCCGATGCCAGCGGCGTGGTCATCCGCAGCCTTGGCAAGGACGGCAAGCCCGACGGAACCGGCGAGGATCAGGACGTCACCAACTGACGGCGGCCGCAGAGCGCGCTCAATTCGTGCGAGGGGGGCCGGCCAGATCGAGGCGGGCAAAGCCTCGCGATGAATAGGCCGCGCCATCGAGTACCACCGAAAGGGTGAAGCGCACGGCGGCGGGCAGTCGTCGCGGCGCATTCCAGCCCGGCAGCCACGATGGCGGCGCCAGCGCGTTGTCGAGATACTCGAACTTCATGGCACTCACGCCGCCGATCAGCCGCACCCGTTCGCCCGACACCGCCGCGCCGGGTTTGCCGCCGCGCCGCGTTTTCTGGACGATGGCCAGCGCCATCCCCGTCTGGCCCCCGTCGCCGAGCGAGACGGCAATCTCGCGCAATGCGGTGGATTTGAAACCGATCGCCTGAACGGCATTGAACTCGATCCGGGCACCGTCGCCGCTGAGATAGAGCACCTGGTCCGGCGACGATTTCGACAGGGGCAAAGCCTCGGCATGATTTATCGCCGTCTCGAGAAACCGCGATGCGGCGTCGACCTCCATCTGGAACTCGGTAGCCTTTTCGATGCGTATCATCGTTCGCGCCTGGCCGAGAAAGACCATCATCAGCGATGTGATGACGCCGATCAGCGCCAGGCCCACCAACACATCGATGAGCGCAAAACCCGCCACCGGTGCCGAGGCTCCCGGATGCGCATTGACGCCCAGACAGGCAGAGCCTGCAATATGGCGGCGGATGGCGCGGGCCTTCGTCCGAGCGCGGGAGAAGCTCATGGCGCGACCGGGCCTTGCGCCGGCACAAAGGTCAGAAACGGCCCGCCTGGAAACGCGCCGCCCGGCTTTTCGATGAGAACGGCGGTCACTTTCGCTTTCGCGACGTCTATCGTGCGGGTCTTCAGGGTCCAGCCGGGTTGCGCCGCGGTCTGTGCCCGGGCCTCATAGTCGGCCAGCATCATGCGAACCGTTCTGGCCGCTTCGACCTGGCGCTTGGCCGCGGCAATGCTGCGGCTGGCCAGCACGATCGACTGGCTGGCGATGCCCAGCACGAGCGCCAGGATCGTCATGGCGACGATCATCTCCAGGATCGAGAATCCATCTTCGGATGACGGTTGGGACAATGGCGCGGTCACGGCAGGGCCCGCCATGTCGGAAGCCCTGTCAGCCAGTTGACCCCTATTCGCGCGGTCCGGCCTTTTTGCTGCAGCGTGATGTCCATGCCGGAAGCGCGGCCGTCGGGAAGGAAGGTCAGCACCGTCTGCCGGTCGGCGACGACAGTCTCCCGGCCGGTGACGACGGTCATTTTGACATCGTCCGGCAAGACAAGATTGTCTCGCTCGCCGAAACGGATGAGACGGCTACCCAGATCGACAAGGACCTGCTTCGGCCGGGCGGTGGCGATGGCCGACGTGCGCGACAGGCGCAACCGCATGGTGATCTCGCCGGCCACCGTCTCCAGGCTCTTGGTGCGATAGTGGCCGACCAGCCCCGGTGCGGCGATGGCGGCGACAAGCGCCATGATCGCCAGCACCACCAGCATCTCGACCAGGGTGAACCCCGCCGTTGCGTGTGCCTGCGTGTCGGCTGCGGGAGCGGCGGTCATTGCAGCGCCAGATCGTTGATGCTGAGGATCGTCGTCATCACCGAAATGACCAGGCTGCCGACGAGAAAGCCGAGCGAGATCGTCAGCGCCGGCGTCAACAGCTTCAGCACGGTGTCGATGCGCCGCGTCAGCGTCAGCTGAAGCATCCTGGCGGCGCGATCCAGCACCACGGGAAGGGCGTTGGCCTCTTCGCCAAGGGAGACCAGCGAGACTGTCGCGTGATCGAAAATCCCTGCCTTGACGATCGCGCCGTGCAGGCGGGCGCCATTGGCGACATTGTCCTCGATCGATGCAAAGCTTGCCGCCAGCGAACTCTGCCTGGAAACATTGGCGGCAAGGCCAAGCGCCTCGGTCATCGCCACGCCATTGCCGAGCAGCAGCGCCAGCGTTTCAAGATAACGCGCGATCACGGCGTCCCTGACCAGCGTGCCGATCAGCGGGATCTTCAACAGCCATCGCGAAAGCTGTCTTCTGGCGCCGGCGGAACGGGACAGCAGGAGATAACAGAGCAGGCCAAGCACCGCAGCCAGCGGGAAAACGAAGGGGTAATCGCGGAACACCGTGCCGAAGGCGGAAAGCATGGTCATGGTGAACGGCTTGGGGGCGGAGGAGCCCTCGAAGATCGGCTCCAGCGCCGGGACCAGGACCGTTGCCAGAATAACCAGCGCGCCGCTCATGACCAAGAGCAGGAAGGCCGGATAGGCCAGCGCCTCGATGATCGCGGCGCGGCGCTTGGCCGTCGCCTCGAACGTGTCCGCCAGCCGCTGGCAGATAAAGGCCATCTTGCCGCTGCGCTCGCCGCTGGCAAGCAAGGCGGCAACGTCCGGGGTGATGCCCGGCAAGGCAGCAAAGGCTTCGGCGATCGGCCGGCCGCCGGTGGTCAGGTCAAGCACCGATTGCAGCTGCTGGCGCCGTTGCCGGTTGGCTTCGCCGGAGATGACCGCACCCAGGGCGCGGTCGACCGTGAAGCCGGCATTCAGGAGGACCGAAAGCTCGGAGAACAAGCGGCTGAGGTCGACCCTGCGGGTCAGCGTCAGCGCGCTGCGCCCCGGCAGGCGCAGCTGCGGCCTTTCGCTGTTCACCGGCGCAAGATGGTAGGACCGGCGGCCCTGCTGCGCCAATTTTCGGGCGGCGTCCTGTTTGGTCGACGCATCGAGAACACCCGCCTCCGTCGAGCCGTCGGCCAGGTAGGCGCGATAGGCAAAGGCCGGCATCAGTCACCTCCCGCTAGATCAATGACACGGCGGACCTCGTCCATCGTGGTGACCTGCGCTCGGGCAAGGGTGGTTGCGTGGACAGACATCGGCACGAGGTCGTCCTCGGCCGCAATGCGGCCGATCTCCATTTCGCCGGCGCCTTCATCGATAAGCCCGGCGATGCGCGGCGACACCTGCAGCATTTCATAGGTCACGGTACGGCCGCTGTAGCCGGAGCCGTTGCAGGTGCGGCAGGCCGGACCGGTCTGCTCGGCGCCCCGGCAGGTCGGGCAGATACGCCGCAACAGCCGCTGCGCGATGACGCCGCGGATCGTCGCGCCGAGCAGATAGCCGTCGATGCCCATGTCGCGCAGCCGCGTCAGCGCGCCTGCGGCACTGTTGGTGTGCAGTGTCGAGAACACCAGATGGCCGGTCAAGGCCGCCTGCACCGCCACCTGCGCCGTCTCGCGGTCGCGGATTTCCCCGAGCAGGATGATGTCGGGATCCTGGCGCAGGATTGAGCGCAGCGCGGCGGCAAAGTCGAGGTCGATCGCCGGATTGACCTGCAGCTGGGTGATGCCGGTCATGCGGTACTCGACCGGATCCTCGACCGTGAAAATCTTGACGTCCGGCCGCGAGCGCTCGGCAAGGATCGAGTAGAGCGTCGTCGTCTTGCCACTGCCGGTCGGCCCGGTGATCAGCACGATGCCATTGGCCGCCTGCGACATGTGACGGATCTTGGCCTGCGCGGCACCATCGAAGCCAAGCTTCTCCAGCTTCAATTCGACGCCGGCGCGATCGAGAATGCGCAGTACGATGGCCTCGCCGTGAATGGACGGAATGACCGAGACGCGCAGGTCGACATCCCTGCCGCGCACGGCGATGCGCATGCGGCCGTCCTGCGGCAGGCGCCGTTCGGCGATGTTGAGGCGCGACAGGATCTTGATACGGGTGGAGATGCCGGACAGCATCGCGATCGACGCGGTGTCGACGGTGGACAGCATGCCGTCATGCCTGAAGCGGATGCGGACATGGTCCTCCAGCGGCTCGATGTGAATGTCGGTGGCTCTCGCGTCGACCGCCTTGTGGATGGTCTCGGCGACGAAGCGCACGATCGGCGCCTCACGGGCAAAATCCTTCAGCCGCTCGAGGTCGTCCGGGCCGAAATCCAGGATTTCACCACTGCCGCCGCCATTCGAAACGGCAGCCAGCGCCGATTGCTCGATGCGGTCGATGCATTCGGCGATCATGCGCCTTGGCAAGATGCGCAGCGCCAGGGTCCGCTCATAGTGGAAGGCCAATGCATCGATGGTGGCCGAGGAGAAGGGATCAGCCACGGCGACGACCAGCCGTTCGGCGTCCATCTGCAGCGGCAGGATGGCGTTTTCCCTGAGATAGGCCAGCGGCACGCTTGCCAGCATTTCGGGGCTGACCTGTTCGGGGATCTCGACCAGCGTCGGTGCTTCGAGGTAGCGGCTGAGGCTGCTGGCTAGCTCCAACTCGCCGATCAGCCCGAGTTCGGTCATCACCGTATCGAAGGGATGCCCCGATGTCCGCGATGCCCCCAAGGCACGCTGGGCGGCATGCGCGCTCAGCACTTTCTCGCCCTGGAGAAAGGCGAGGAACGCCTCGATCTCCTTGGTCTGGGCGGAAGCGTTCATGAGCTCCACGCCCGCAGAATCTGCGCCGCCTCAGTGCCGAAAAGCACTTCGCAGTCAGCGGTGCCGGCGGCCGGTGGCAACGCGCCGGCTTCGGCGGCCGGGCTCCGGGAGACGCGTGAGAATGCCGCGCCCGTCGGGGATTTTTCGATGATGAACCCGGCCTCGCCGACGATGCCGGTACCGTCCCGCCTCACCACCACTTCGACCGTATAGGCGGACGCATCGGCCGACGCTACAACGACCGAAGCGCTGGAGCCACCGGCAAGAGCCGCGCGAAGACGGCCCGGCGCGCGGTCGATGCTGATCGTGCCCCGCTTCGAGTTGACCGTGAAAACGCCATTCAAGGTCCGCAGGGGTATCGACGCCAGTGCCGAAAACTCCTGCAATTCGGACACGGATTCGAACGGCGCCTGCTTGTCCTCGGGCGGTCCGACGGCGCTTCTCGACCGCGGCAGGTCGGCGAACGGCTTGGCGTTGTCGCGAAAGCGGATCGCGGCCTTGGCCAGTTCGGCGGATGTCTGCTGCTCGAAGCCGAGCGCCGCAAAGCCAAGCTCCAGCAGGCGGTCATCCGCGGCGTTGAGATCGATCAGCCCGCCATGATCCTGGACGCGCACTGTGAAACTGAACCCTCCCGAACGGCATGATGCCGGCGTGGAATCCAGGGCAAACTTTTGCCGGCCGGAGGCGCCGGTCAACGTGCTCGCGACCACATTGCCGAGGCCCTCGCCCAGCAGCGACAGGCGCTCCTGTTCGACCTCGCTGTTGGCGATCATCAACCGTGTTTTGGCCGTCACGGCAAAGGGGACGACGATGGCCGAGACGATCAGCATGAACACCAGCACGGCAACCAGCGAAAAGCCGCTGCGGGCGCTTTCATCCCGCGAGCTGGTGCCTGCGCTGACATGAGGGGCGCGGTCGCTCATAGTTGCGGTTCGCTCGGGGGTGGCGGCGGCGCATTCTTCCATGGCGGATAAAGCGGGATGCGCGCCAGCTTGCCATCCCGCTCCAGCACGGCCTGATCCTTGTCGATCGCCGACACCCTCCAGCCGCCAACAGTGTCGCCACTGCCATACCAGACCGCTGCTTCGCTGCCGGCGACACGCAGCAGCGCCTTCGCGGCACCGCCGTGAATGCTGATACCCAGCAGCGATGGTGCAACCGCCGGCGGGGCGTCGGGTGGCGGTGGCGCTGGCGCCGGCTCGACGGGGGTAACGGCAACCTCCACCGGCGGCGGCGCGACCGGCGGGGGCACGAATTTCCGGCGTGTCGGCGTGAAGAGCGGACGCTGGAACGTCTCGCTGAAATCGCCCGTTTCGGGAAATTGCAGCGATCCCGCGACTGAAACCAGGCCGCCATCATGCCCCTTGCCGGAAGCGAAGGGCGTGATGTCGACAGGGGTATCGTAAAGCCAGACATTGACCACAGCGAGGGCCGCGATCACCGCCGCAATCGCCAGGCCTGTGAATTTCCCGGTCATGGCTTGACCCCGGCGGGGGCCATCGGCGTCTGCAAAGGCCCGTAAAACAGGATCTCGGCGAAAAGCTCGGGGTCTCCGGTCCGTCCCGCCGCCGGCCTGACATCGGTGGTGCGCAAGGTGGCCTCGCGGATGAACAGCACCGGCAGCGACGTCTCGATGGCGAGAATGGCGTTATGGATACCCTCCAGCGGCCCAGAAAGATTGGCCCGCAGCCCGATGAAATCGACTCCGGCTTCGCTGAGCACCGGTGCATTGCCGGCAGACAGCACGCTGACCCCATTGGCGGCCGCAATCGCGTTCAGCCGGGTCTGTAGCCCGCCGCGGATGATCGCCTCGCTGCCGCCAGTCAGAAATTCGGGATTGGCCGCGGCTTCCGGACCGGCGGCGCTGTCGAGGCGCTTTGCCAAGGCGGCCACGCTCCGCAGCTGGCCGAGAAGCTCGCGCTTTTCCTCGATCCCGGCCTGTGCGGAGGCGACGCTGTCGAGCGCCGCGAATACCAGCCAGGCAAGCACGCAGGCCGCGACCGCGGCGATAGCCAGCGCAATCAAGCGGCGGATCGTCGGCCTCGTGTTTAGGATGGCGGAGAGCATCGTCAGAGCGCTCCGATCTTGGCCGAAATGGTGAAGTGCTCGCCGTCCTGGCCGGGAACCTTGACCACCGGCGAAGCGAATTCGGGCGCCGAAAACAGTGGCGAGGCGTCGATCGGCTGGATCAGTTCGGCGGCCGAGGTGGAAAAACCTGAAATGGTCAGGTCGTCGCCCTTGGCGGAGAGATCGGTTAGCCAGGCCGTATCGGGCAGCAAATGCGTCAGCTCGGCCCAGACACGCACCAGCGACGCCGTCGTCTTCTTTTCCTGACGGATCTTTTCGATCCGCTCGATGGCAGCCTGGCGCTTCTGCAGCGAGGTGCGCGCCGCCTTGGCCAGCACCTGCGCATCGGCGATCTGCGTATCCAGTTCAGCCTCGGCTTGCCAGGCGCGCCAATGCGCATACGCGAAGGTCACCAGCACGGCCCCGGCCAGCGTCGAAAGGGCGGCAATCCAGGCGGTTCTGATGCGCCGGTCGCGCGCCGTCGCCGGCCAGATGGCGGCGAGGCTCAGCGGATCGGCGCGCAGCTCGGTTTCGGGCCGCGACAGCGACAGGCAGCGAACCGTCCCGCCGGCCCGGTGGACCGCGTCCAGCACGGCGGCAAGCGTCTTGGCCTTGACGACATGGTAGGCGCTGTCCTGTTCCGCCGTCGCGGCGAAGACGACATGCACCTGCGCCGGGTCGATCGGCGTCGAAGCCATAAGGTCGAGTTCGGCCATGTCGCGTGCCTGCCGAACCGGCAGGCGCCGCGCCGAGAGCTGGCGGGTCAGGAAAAGGCCTGGCTGGACCCTGATATCGAAGCTTGGCCGCCTGCGCCGGGCCCCGCCTTGCAACAGCGCCAGTATCTCGTCGGAGGACGCCGTCAGCGCCAGCGGGATCGATTGGAACTCCGGCGCCTTGGCCTCGCGCGCACGAATCCCGTCATCCGCCAGGCTGACGATCCAGTCGCCGGCGGACGCTTGCTCTTTCCTGGGAACAAGCCGCGCCCAGACCCCTCGCAGCTCATCGAGCCACCAGTCGAAAAAATCCAGAACCTGCGCGTTGAATGTCGCCACAATCAACCACCCGCCGCCCCGGCTGATTCTCAGCCGGGGTTTCAGGCCGAGACTACTACAGATGGTGACGTGATGCGGATATTCGCGAAGGCGTAGGAGAGGGATTAGCCACAGCTTTGTTGATACGCCACGGGATAGGGAGGCAGCTGTGTGCCTTGCATCGGAATGGCACGCCGACAATCCCGAACGACCCGATGCTGCAAGCCGCCGGCGCGAACCAGGGTCACTTTCGCTCCACCGAGTGCGCACCGGTTCCGTCCTGCCGGACCGCGGCTGGCCTTCGGTCATTCAGTCAGAGCGAGGCGTATACGGCGTCGATCAACATCTTGCGGCGCGGGTCCATGTCGTCAAAGCCCAGCATGCGGTTGGTGACGTAGCCGAAACCGACGCCGGCACCAGGATCGGCAAAACCGATGGCGCCGCCCCAGCCTGTGTGGCCGAAGGATTGCGGCGACGCACGGCCGGCATAGACTGGATCTTCCATCTGATAGCCCGCGGCGAAGGCGGTGGGTGCGGAAAAGCTTTCATCCGTGCCGCGAAAACGCTGATGCGCCGCCGCTTCGATTGCCGCGCGGCCGATCAGTGGATGGCCCTCCCAGACGCCGCCGGCTGCCATCGTGCCGTAAATACGCGCCAGTGCGCGTGCCGTCGACTGGCCATTGCCGCCCGGCACCTCGGCGGCGCGCCAGACGCGGTCGTTGGGGGCCAATGCACGGGGCGCCGGATTGTCGGCTGCGTGGGGAAAGGGCGAGGCGCGGACAAAGTCGACCCAGTCCGAGGCACCGGGGCCTTCGATCATCTCGGCGACCCTGGAATCCTCACTGTCCGGCAGACCGACATGAAAATCGGCCCCGAGCGGGCCCGCGATCTCTTCGCCGATGAAGCGGCCGATGCTTCGTCCGTCGACGCGTCGCAGCACCTCGCCAGCAAGATGGCCGTAAGTAAGCGCGTGATAGATCAAGCGGCTGCCGGGTTCCCACAGCGGTGGCATGGCCGCAAGCGCGTC
Organism: Mesorhizobium intechi; assembly: GCF_002879535.1. Taxonomy (GTDB): domain Bacteria; phylum Pseudomonadota; class Alphaproteobacteria; order Rhizobiales; family Rhizobiaceae; genus Mesorhizobium; species Mesorhizobium intechi. The sequence continues at coordinate 92,261 of NZ_PNOT02000169.1, read as the reverse complement.
GACAAAGGGCGTCCAGGCGAACATGCCCACCTCGTCCATCGGCACGGCAAGGCCATTCAACCCCGCCTGGTGCGACATCACCTGGTCAAGCGTGATGCGCTCCTTGCCGCCGGCCGCGAATTCCGGCCAGTAACGGGCAATGGGTGCGGCATAGTCCAGCTTGCCGCGCTCCACCAACATGGCGATCGCCAGCGCCACGACGCCCTTGGTGGAGGACCAGACATTGATCAGGGTGTCCTGCTGCCACGGGCGGGTTCGCGCGGCATCGGCATGACCGCCCCAAAGGTCAACGACAGTCTTGCCGTGGGCGACGACGGATACGCCACCGCCATGTTCCAGCCCTTGGGCGAAACACTCGGCAAACGCCGCGCGCACGGCACCAAAGCGCGGATCGCAGACACCATCAATGTTCATGCGTGAATCTCACCAGGTACCGATATGACGGGAATGCCGCCGTTGAGGCCATTCTGGCTTGGCGGGAACCCACCAGTCCAGCGAATTGCTGGCTTCGACCTACTGCTTCACCGAGGTGGAGGTGCCCCAGGTATCGGACAGCACGTAGCCCTCGGGATAAGGATCGGTCGGATCGAGATAGTAGCTGTGCTCGCCGGTAATCCAGGCCCTGCCGGTGATCTCCGGAACGATGGCCTTGCGCCCAGCAATTTCCGTCAGTTCCACGATCCTGCCCGTGAAGCGCGAGCCGATGATCGATTCATGAATCAACACGTCGCCAACGCCCATCATGCCGCGCGCCTGCAGCACGGCCATGCGGGCCGACGTACCCGTTCCGGTCGGGCTGCGGTCCGAACGTCCCGGCGAGACGATGCAGGTGTTGCGCGTGACGTTGCCCGGCCCCTGGAACGGCATGGCGAACTGGACGATCGATACGCCACGCACATGGTCGAATTCCGGATGCACGAAATCGAGCTGCTCGCGCGCGGCCCGCCTGATCTTTTCGCCGGCCACCGCCAGTTCGCGCGCCTCGTCGGGGGCGACCGAGAAGCCGAGTGCCTTGGCATCGACGATGGCGTAGAACATGCCGCCATAGGCGATGTCGACGATGAGCGTGCCCAACCCCTCGACCTCGATGGCGGCGTCGAGACGTTCGGCAAAGGCCGGCGCGTTGCGCAAGGTGATCGAGACGCATTTGCCGTCGCGGCATTGCGCGCGCACCTCGATGACGCCACCCGGCATGTCGAGCTTGAAGTCCGTCTCGGGCTCCTGCATCGGCACCATGCCGGTCTCGAGCAGCACCGTGGCGACGCAGATCGTGTTGGATCCGGACATCGGCGGATATTCCGTCGGCTCCATGATGATGGCGCCGGCGGCGCAATCCTCGCGCGTCGAGGGAACGAGCAGGTTGACGTGGCGCGCGACGCTGCCGCGCGGCTCGCAGATGAGCATGCGCCTGATATGGTCGTGATCGCGCTCCATCGTGATCATCTTGTCCATCATCGTGCGGCCAGCCGGCGGCAGGACGCCGCCGATGATGACGTCGCCGACTTCGCCTTCGGCATGGCAGCCGACGACACGAATGCTGGTTTTGCTGCGCATTGCTGTTCCCGCGTTGGTCCCTGGCGGCCACGACTATTTTGCTTGGCAAGCCGTGCCGCTTCGGGACAAACTGATCAATCCGCGTGCAAGCCTCAAGGAGAATCCGAAATGACCTCTAATGTTTTTTCCGGCTGCATGCCGGCGTTGATGACCCCATGCACGCAGGACCGCCAGCCCGACTTCGACGCTCTGGTGCGCAAGGGACGCGAGTTGATCGCGGCCGGCATGTCGGCCGTCGTCTATTGCGGCTCGATGGGTGACTGGCCGCTCCTGACCGATGAGCAGCGCATGGAAGGCGTCGAGCGCCTGGTGAAGGCCGGCGTGCCGGTGATCGTGGGAACCGGCGCGGTCAACACCGCCAAGGCCGCGGCGCATGCGGCGCACGCCCAGAAGGTCGACGCGCGGGGCCTGATGGTTATCCCACGCGTTTTGTCGCGCGGGCCCTCGGTGACGGCGCAGCGCCATCACTTCAAGGCGATTCTTGCCGCCGCGCCCGACCTGCCGGCGGTCATCTACAACAGCCCCTATTACGGCTTTGCCACACGTGCGGACCTGTTCTTCGCCCTGCGGGCCGAACATCCGAACCTGGTCGGCTTCAAGGAGTTCGGCGGCCCGTCGGACCTGCGCTACGCGGCTGAAAACATCACCAGCCGCGACGATGAGGTCGCGCTGATGATCGGCGTCGACACCGCCGTCTTCCACGGCTTCGTCAATTGCGGCGCGTCCGGCGCCATCACCGGCATCGGCAACGTCCTGCCGAAGGAGGTGCTGCACCTCGTTGGCTTGAGCCAGGCGGCCGCCAAGGGCGACGTCGAGGCCCGCCAGCGCGCGCTGGAGCTGGACGCCGCGCTCGCCGTACTGTCCTCCTTCGACGAAGGCCCAGACCTTGTGCTCTATTTCAAGCACATGATGGTGCTGAAGGGTAATCCCGAGTACCTGCTGCACTTCAACGACACGGATGCCCTGACCGACAGCCAGCGCGGCTACGCCGAGGCGCAGCTCAAACTGTTCGACAGCTGGTATGCCCAATGGTCGAGGCAACCCGGCGTGATTGCAAGGTCTGCAGCCTGAGCCTGACAGGCGTGACGGGCGGCAATAATACGGCCGCCGGTTGCAACGCGGGCTGAGCAGCAGCTATCTGACTTGGCGCCTGACCATCCCGGCATCGACATCCAGCGTCTGGCCGGTGATCCAGCGCGCGTCGTCGGAGGCCAGGAACGAAACCACATCGGCGATATGTTCCGGCTGCCCCTTGCCCTCATCGCTTAGCATTTAGACAAAGGCACCTTCGGCGTCGATGTCGCTGACGATGACGGTTGCCCCGTCGGCGGCAAGCCGCGGTCCCCGCGATCGCCGAGACTTTCGCCCGTCAATACTAAGCCACCGACGCCGTGGGCTCGGTTTGCAGTACGGCGCGCCGGTGCGCCGCCTTGGCATATTTCTGGGCGATCATGGCGCAGACCATGAGCTGTATCTGATGGAAGAGCATCAGCGGCAGGACGATCGCGCCGACGCCCTGGCCGGCGAAGATCACATTGGCCATCGGCACGCCGCTCGCCAGGCTCTTCTTCGAACCGCAGAAGGTGATCGTAATCTGGTCGGCCCTGTCGAAGCCGACAAGCCGGCTGCCAAAGGTCGTCAGCAGAAGCACCAGACCGAGCAGCACCATGTCGGCGACGACGACCACTGCAATGTCGCGCGGCGAGAACATGTGCCACAGCCCCTCGGCGACCGCCGTGCTGAAGGCCAGATAGACGACCATCAGGATCGAGCCGCGATCGACAGGCATCAGCAGTGTCTTGCGGGAGCGTATCCAGTTGCCGATGCGCGGTTCCAGCAGCTGCCCCAGTGCAAAAGGCAGGAGCAGCTGCAGCACGATCTGGTTCACCGCGTGCCACGAAAATCCGCCATGGCCACCGATGGAGAAGAGCAGGCCGACGAGCAACGGTGTCAGGAACATGCCGAAGATATTGGAGGCGGAGGCCGAGCAGATGGCCGCGGGGACGTTTCCGCCGGCGATCGAGGTGAAGGCGATCGAGGACTGCACCGTCGACGGCAGGACACAGAGAAACAGAATGCCGAGGTAAAGCGGCTTGGGCAGGATCGAGGCAGGCAGATAGCCAAGCGCCAGACCCAGCAGCGGGAACAGGCCAAAGGTCGTCAGAAGGATCACCAAGTGCAGGCGCCAATGCATCAGGCCGGCGACAACGACATCGCGCGAAAGCCTCGCACCATGCAGGAAAAACAGTAGCGCCACGGCAAGGTTGGTCGCGATCGCGAACCATTGGGCGAACACCCCGGTCGCCGGTGCGACCGACGCAAGCGCGACGGTGCACAACAGGAGGACTAGAAAGATGTCCGGCAGAAAGCGGCGCATGATGTTCGCTCGTCGGTGGGGTCCAGCGCCATCTTCTCCAGCATTGCGAAACAGGATACAAGAAATAACAGTTATCGCAATTTGAGATACAGATGCTCGACCTGGTCCAACTCCGCAGCTTCGTCACCGTCCAGCAGATGGGAAGCTTTACCTTCGCGGCCGAGAGGCTGGGGCTCGGGCAATCCACCGTCAGCCAGCACATCGGCAAGCTGGAGGCCGCGCTTGGCAGGCAGTTGCTTGCCCGCGATACGCACAAGGTGGTGCTGACGCCAGACGGCGAAGCTCTGCTCGGCCATGCCCGGACCCTTCTGTCGATAGAGGGACAGGTGCAGGCGCTTTTCACCGCACAGAGGCTGCGGGGCACGTTGAGGCTTGGCGTATCCGAGGACTTGGTGACGAGCCGGCTGCCGCTGGTGCTGGAGGATTTCGTCCGGTCCCACCCATCCGTCGATCTTGAACTAACCGTCGCGTTGAGCGGCGTGCTTTACCAGATGCAGGACAATGGTGAGCTCGATCTGGTTCTGGCAAAGCGTCGGCTGGGCGACAGCCGTGGCCAGCTCGTCCATCGCGAGCCGCTTGTCTGGCTCGCCCGCGATCCGGAACACGTCCTGTCGCTCGCCGCCTTGCCGTTGATTGCCTTCCCAGCGCCGAGCGTCACGCGCAGTATTGCGCTGGAAGTACTCGAACGGCATGGCATGCCGTGGCGTATTGTCTGCACATGCGGCAGCTTGAGCGGCCTGACCGCCGCCGCCCGCGCCGGCATGGGGGTTCTGGTGCAACCGCAAAGCATGTCGCCCTCGGGCTTGAAAGAGATCTCATCGCGGCGCCTGCCTCCGTTGGAGGACGTGGAGTTTGTCCTCATCCCCAGCAAGAGCGCCGACAGGGCGCTCGTCTCGGCGCTGTCGGAAGATATTCTGACCAAGGTGAGAGGTCTGCGCTGACCTATTGCGTTGGGATGCCGGCGGCGAAATTGACATTGGACAGAGCCTTCACGAGCGGAAACGTCCGGCCGAGGCCCCTAAGCTGTTGGGAGACCTTGGACCCCTTGTCCCTGGAGCGTTGTATTTGACATTCTCATATTGACCATCTCAGGCGAACGAAGATACGGATTTGCCATGGACTTGGATCCTTCGACGCTCAATCGGGCGCTGCCGCTGCGCGATCAAATCTATCACAAGATCCGCAATCTGATTGTCGTCGGCCAGTTGAAGCCGGGGGAAGTCATCAACGAGGTGGCAATCGCCGAGGCGCTCGGCGTTTCGCGCACCCCTGTGCGGGAAGCGGTGAAGCGCATAAGCGACGAAGGCCTGGTGAAGATCCTGGCACAGACCGGCACCTATGTCGCGCCGATCAGCCGCGCCGACCTGGAAGAGGCCTATGTCATCCGCAGGGCGCTCGAGATGGAAAGCGCCAGGCGCGCCGCCGCCAAGTTGACCCCGGCATCCGCCGAACTGCTGGAGGACAATATGGCGGCTCACAAGCTCGCCATAGCGCGCGGCCGTTATGCCACCGCGATCCAGCTCGACGACGTCTTCCATCGCACCATTGCGGAGATCTGCGGTCTGCCTATGATTTGGCGGGCGGTCGACATCTCCAAGGCGCAGATGGACCGCGGCCGCTATCTCGCCATTCCCAAACCCGGCTATGGCGAACAGACGATCGAGCAGCACGAAGCCATTCTCGACGCGCTAAAGCGCCACGATGCCGAGGGCGCCGCGCAGGCGATGGAGAACCATCTCGAGACGTCGCTCCGAAACACACTCGAAGTCGCCGCCGAGCTTCTCGGCTGACGCTCTCCATCGATCGAAACGGATCAGCAGATGCGAAGAATGGGACCGTGTATCGGTCCGAAGGCTGAGGCGATCGCTGAACGCAAGCGCCTTTATGCCGCGATCTGGCCGAAGAAGCTCGCCGACATCAGCCGTACCGACATCCGCACGATCTGCCCTCGGCTTCGTCAGGCAGAACTTCCTCGGCCGCCAGAACTTGAAGATGTGCTTAAGTCAGTCGTGCCCGCGTCGTGCGCGGCGTGGCCAGGAGCAGGCTCGTTTCGCTGCCCGTTATGCCGGGAATTAATCGGATACGCCGCAGCACCGCATCGAAATCGGTCAGGGATGCCGTCCCGAGCTCGACCACCAGATCCCAGCGACCGTTGGTGGTATGGATGGTCGAGACTTCCGGGAAGCCCCCCAGTGCCCGGACCACGCGGTCGGCGGCATGGCCCTCGATCTCGATGAGCATGATGCCGCGGACGCGCTGATCGACGGCGTCGGCGCGCAGCACCACCGTGTAGCCGATGATGTCGCCCGACCGTTCCAGCCGCTCCATGCGTGCCCGAACCGTGGCGCGCGAGACGCCGAGATCGACGGCGAGGTCCGACACGCTGCGCCGGGCGTCATGCCGCAGCAAGGTCACGAGCCGTTCGTCCAAAGCATCCATCGGGGTTATCATTTCGATAAATTTCGCCGCCACTATGATAGATTATGCTTCGCGGATTGCCAATTCTGCCTGTTCATATTGCCGGCTCGTCATGTTCTCCTCTCGCCATTCGAACTTCGGCCGCGGGAAAAACAATGCGTTGCAGAATAGTCGGGGCGCCGGTGCAGGACGGCGCCGGCAGAATGGGCTGCGAAATGGGGCCGAGTGCGCTGCGGACGGCAGGGCTTGCCGGGGTGCTGTCCAGCCTGGGTCACACTGTCGAAGATATGGGCGCCGTTCAGCCAATGCCGGCGAGGCGCGTCGTGCATGGCAATCTGGCGCTGAAGGCGTTGCCCGAAATATCGGCTTGGACATCCGCCATTGCCACGGCGGCCTACACCGCGAGCGAGGATGCCATGCCGATCTTTCTCGGCGGTGACCATTCGATCTCGGCCGGCACCGTGTCGGGCCTGGCCCGCCGCGCCGCCGAGACGGGGCGTCCGCTGTTCGTGCTGTGGCTCGACGCACATCCGGATTTCCACACGCTGGACACCACCGCCAGCGGCAATCTGCATGGTGTTCCGCTTGCCTACGCCAGCGGTCAGCCGGGTTTCAGCGGCTATTTTCCGGACCTGCCTGCGGCGGTGGACCCCAAGCGCATCTGCACCATGGGCCTGCGCAGTGTCGACCCGGCCGAGCGCAGCGCGCTCAACCGGGCGGGCGTGACCGTGCACGACATGCGCGCCATCGATGAACATGGCATCGCGCCGCTGCTGCGCGCCTTCCTGGCGCGCGTGTCTGACGAAGACGGGCTGCTGCATGTCAGTCTCGACGTCGACTTTCTCGACCCGTCGATTGCGCCGGCTGTCGGCACCACGGTTCCCGGCGGCGCGACGTTCCGCGAGGCGCATCTGGTGATGGAGATGCTGTCCGACAGCGGCCTCGTCTCCAGCCTCGACCTGGTCGAGCTCAATCCCTTTCTGGACGAGCGTGGCCGAACCGCGACGCTTATGGTCGACCTGACGGCGAGCCTGATGGGCCGCCGCATCATGGATCGCCCGACCCGCAGCCATTCCGGGAGCTTTTGATCATGACCACAGCCAAGCTGAACATCGTCCCCTTCGTCAGCGTCGACCGGATGATGAAGCTGGTGATCACCATCGGTGTCGAGCGCTTCCTGACCGAGCTCGCCAGCTATATCGAGGAGGATTTCCGCCGCTGGGAGCTTTTCGACAAGACGCCTCGCATCGCATCACACAGCCATGACGGCGTCATCGAGCTGATGCCGACGAGCGACGGGCGGCTCTATGGCTTCAAATATGTCAACGGCCATCCCAAGAACATGCGCCAGGGCTTGCAGACGGTCACCGCGTTCGGCGTGCTTGCCGATGTCGGCAGCGGCTACCCGATGCTGCTGACCGAAATGACCATTCTCACCGCGCTGCGCACCGCCGCGACATCCGCCGTCGCCGCCAAACATCTGGCACCACGCGGTGCACGTACCATGGCCATCATCGGCAATGGCGCCCAATCGGAATTCCAGGCCATCGCCTTCAAGGCGCTGACGGGCGTCGACCGGCTCAGGCTCTACGACATCGACCGATCCGCCTCGCTGAAATGCGCCAAGAACCTGGCTGGCATGGGATTTGACATCACCATCTGCGAAACCGGGCAGGAAGCGGTCGAGGGTGCGGGGATCATCACGACCGTCACCGCCGACAAGCAATCCGCCACCATTCTTACCGACAACATGGTCGGCGCCGGCGTCCACATCAACGCCGTCGGCGGCGATTGCCCCGGCAAGACCGAGCTGCACAGGGACATCCTGCTGCGCTCCGACATTTTCGTCGAGTTCCCGCCGCAGACACGCATCGAGGGTGAAATCCAACAGCTTGATCCCGACCATCCGGTGACCGAGCTCTGGCAAGTCATCGCCGCCAAGGTTCCGGGCCGCCGGGACGCCAAGCAGATCACGCTGTTCGATTCCGTCGGCTTCGCCATCGAGGACTTTTCGGCGCTGCGCTATGTGCGCGACCAGTTGCAGGCAACGGGGCTCTACGAGGAACTCGACCTTCTGGCCGATCCAGACGAACCGCGCGATCTCTATGGCATGCTGCTCAGAGCGGCCATGCAGACCGCGGCATAACAAGAACCGATGAGATGCCGCGAGCGATCCCGCAAGCATTGATGCATTGATAGTGACTGCGGGTCTTGTCGATCATCCCTCGACGGGATGACGGGCCATTGACGTTGCCGTCATTCCACCGTCACGGATTTTGCCAGGTTGCGCGGCTGGTCGACGTCGGTGCCCATGAACACGGCGGCGAAATAGGCCAGCATCTGGATCGGCAGCGCATAGATGATCGGCGAGATGATTTCGGGCACGTCCGGCAGGATGATCGTCTCCATCGTCTTGACGCTCACCTGTGCGGCGCCCTTGGCGTCGGTGATCAGGATGATCTTGCCGCCGCGCGCCGCCACTTCCTGCATGTTGGACACGGTCTTCTCGAAAATGCGGTCATGCGGCGCGATCACGATGACCGGCATGTTCTCGTCGATCAGCGCGATCGGCCCATGCTTCAATTCGCCCGCCGCATAGCCTTCGGCGTGGATGTAGGAGATTTCCTTGAGTTTGAGCGCGCCTTCCATGGCCAGCGGGAAATTGGTGTCGCGGCCGAGATAGAGCACATCCTTGTAGCGTGACAGTTCGCGCGCGATCCGCTCGATCTGCTCTTCGAGCTTGAGCACCTGGTTGGCATAGCGCGGCGCTTCCGAAAGCGCGCGCACCAGGGTCTTTTCCTGCTCCCGCGAAATCACCCCGCGCGCCACGCCGGCGCGCACCGCAAGCGAGGCCAGCACCGAGAGCTGGCAGGTGAAGGCCTTGGTCGAGGCGACGCCGATCTCGGGGCCGGCCAGTGTCGGCAGCACCACGTCGGATTCGCGCGCCATGGTCGATTCGCGCACATTGACGACGGCGCCTATCTTCATGCCGGCCTTGCGGCAGTAACGCAGCGAGGCCAGCGTGTCGGCGGTCTCGCCCGACTGCGAGATGAAGAAGGCGGCATCATTGGCCGACAGAGGCATCTCGCGGTAGCGGAACTCCGAGGCGACATCGATGTCGACCGGCAGCCGCGCATAGCGCTCGAACCAGTATTTGCCGATCAGGCCGGCGAGGTAGGCGGTGCCGCAGGCCGAAATCGCCAGCCGGCCGATCCTGGCGAAATCGAACGGCAGGTCGAGCGGCTTCGAGACGCCGGAGACGAAGTCGACATAATGCGCCAGCGTGTGCGAGATCACCTCGGGCTGTTCATGGATTTCCTTTTCCATGAAATGCCGGCGGTTGCCCTTGTCGACCATGAACGAGGTCGACAGCGACTGCTGGCGCTTGCGCTCGACCTTGTTGCCGTCGATGTCGAAGATGGCGACGCTGTCGCGGCGCACCACCGCCCAGTCGCCGTCCTCGAGATAGGTGATCGAATTGGTGAACGGCGCCAGCGCAATGGCATCCGAGCCCAGGAACATCTCGCCGTCGCCATGGCCGACGGCCAGCGGCGGACCGTTGCGGGCGCCGACGATCAGGTCTTCGTCGCCCTTGAACATGATGGCCAGCGCAAAGGCGCCTTCCAGCCGCTTCAGCGCCTGGTGCGCGGCCTCGACCGGCTTCAGCCCCCTGGCCAGTTCGCGCGCCACCAGATGCGCGACGACCTCGGTGTCGGTCTGCGAGGAGAAGGCATAGCCGTCGCGCACCAGCTCGTCGCGCAGCTCGGCAAAATTCTCGATGATGCCGTTGTGGACGATGGCGACGCCATCGGAAAAATGCGGATGCGCATTGGTCTCGTTGGGCACGCCATGGGTGGCCCAGCGCGTGTGGCCGATGCCGATCGTGCCGTCGAGCGGCTCCTCCTTGAGCCGGCGCTCGAGATTGATCAGCTTGCCTTCGGCGCGGCGGCGGGCAAGCTCGCCGTGCTCGATGGTGGCGACGCCGGCCGAGTCATAGCCGCGATATTCCAGCCGCTTCAGCGTGGTGAGGATGAGCGGCGTAACCCGCGAATGGCCGACGATTCCAACGATGCCGCACATGGTTTTGCCCCCCTGACCTCCTGAATTTCCGGCCTTGTCGCCGTAGAAGGCAAGATATCCCTCCTTGATTGCGGGCTGATCGTTCATTCGAAGGAGCCTACGGCCTTAATCGCGACCAGAAACCGTCGCGCTGCGAAGCGGTTGGGTCCAAGTGGCGAAGTTTGCGTCGTCGGCGCGTCAAGCCGCCCGACGAACAGTTCGTTCGAATGATGCGCTTCCGTCGGCCCTGGCGCATGGTGAGGCAGCCGGCAAACCAAAACACACCCAACAGCCGGTTAGGCCCGGCCGCCTGATGCCCCCTACAAGAGGCTGTCGGGCCGCTTGATCTGTCTGGGGCTTACACGCGAGCGCGCTCCCCGCTGCCTCGCGTGCCGGAAACCGAGCGGCGCTGGGGTCCATGCGAGGAAAGACGTCAAGATAACTACGAGAAGGGTCATCCCGGCATAGGTTGCAAAGGTTGATGGACGTGATCAACGACCCGCGAACCTCAGGGCTGTCGCTTGCAATCCTCGACGACTCTTGGCCGTTGAAGCGATGAACCGCCGGCACCCGGCATCGTTTGATTGAACGAAGACGCCGAACTGATCTCTCGATACAGAAGGAAGCTCAGTCCGCGCCTTGCTGGGTCCAGGCGTGCGGAAGGGGGATGCAGGGCATGAAGTTCAGAGATCTGATCAGACGTGCCGACAACAATGTGGAGAAGTCATTCGAGGATCTCGAAGCTGACTTGGCTGATGCCGTTGACGAGTGCCTTGGCTTGGATGACCTGTCGGCGCTGGCAATGGACGATGCCGCGGACGATCCGCCCATACCAGACGACAACAGCGAACAGGGCGACCGCGCGCAGGACGATACTGGCGCTGATGACGCCGGCACTCCCAAACCCGTGCGGCGGCTGACCTCTCATACGCAGAGCCGTATGGCTGCCTTGAGTTCCTTTGACGGGCTGTTTCGCGATGCGAAGCTCCATTTCGAGGAGATCAACGCGAAACTGTCCGAGATTTCAAGCACACATCAACTGACCTTTGAATTCTTTCACATCCTTCATGCCGACATTCTCCGCGCCAACGAACTGGAGCTGGCCAATCTAAACCTGACCGCGGAGCAAAAGAGCTTGTCCGACAAGCTCAATGACCTGACCCGAAGGCAGCATGAGCGTGAAAGCATGGTGGAGGCCTTGCAGCAGCGCGAGGCAAGCCTGGTTCAGGACGCCGAGGCGCTTCGTGGTGCATTGGCCGCGGCAAGGCTGGAACTTGTGGAAGCCGCGAACACCAACGCAAAGAACCAAGCGGAATTCGGCGACCTCTCAAACACGCTTGCCGCCGCAACCGTCGAGGCCGACAGACGCGCGCGCGAAAACAAACTGCTGCGTGAAAAGAATGTCAGCCTGTCCATCGACCTGGAAAAGGCGCTGAAGCGGGAGGACGAGGCGCGGCACAGGCTGGACGCCTTCTCGACGATCCATGCCAACGAAGCCGCGCGAAATTCCGAAGTGCTTGGTGCGCTCGGCAAGAGCGAAAAGGAAGCGGCACGGCTCCACACCGCGCTCGAGGCCACCCAGGCGAAATTGTCGGAAGTGGCGGAAACCGCCAGGATCATGGAGGCGGACAAGGATGCCGCGCTCGAACGAAGCCGTGCCGAGATCCGAGGATTGCGTTCTGAGATTCAGAACCTCCATTCGCGACTGGAGCACGCCTCGAACGCAAACAGCGAGGCATCGGCCGAGATCGCCAGGCTCAAACTTCAATGGAGCGACGCGGTGGCGGAAAAACAGGTGGCGGACGAAAGATTGGCGGCCCTCACCAAGGAGGCCGAGACCGACAAGCTGAACCTTTCTAAGTTAACCGCCAATTTCTCACAGCTTTCACTGCAGCAGGCATCCGACCAGCTACAACTCGATATCCGCCGGCAGGAATGCGAAGACCTGCGGGCCGAGATTGCATCGCTCAACGCCCGGATCAGGGAACTGCTGCCCTATGAAAGGCTCCGTGGCACCACGAACGCCTTGCCGCATACGAACGATGTGGCCAAGAAGGTTCCGGTGACGGCGGAGCGAGCGGTGCGCACCGCTCGCCGTGTTCGCGGAAGGGCGCTCACCGCGTCGTAGCAGAACAGCTGGCCGATCGTACTTTGCGGCTCGCTTCCAACAGTTCGTCACGCTATTGGCGGAAAGCCCTGGACATCTGATCCGTGAGCGGCTTCAGCAGATAAGACCAGACGCTGCGTTCGTCGGTGCTTATGTGAACCTCCGCCGGCATTCCGGGTTTGAGCACCTTGGCATCGGTCAGGCAGGCCGCCTTGTTCTCGACATTGATGCGCGCCGAGAAATACGAAAGCTGTTTTTGTTGATCCTTGATCAGATCCGCCGAGATGCGCTTGACCGATCCCTGACAAGCGGGCGTGGTGCCGGCATCGAAGGCTGGAAACCGGATCGAAACGTGCTGGCCTGGACGAACGTCATCTATGCGCGAGGGCGGGATCAGCGCGTCGACGACGAGGTTGTCGGTGTCGGGGACGATCATCATGATCACCTCCCCCGGAGCGATCACTCCGCCGATCGTGTGGATAGCCGATTCCTGCACCGTTCCCGATTGCGGGGCGCGGATGTTGGTTTTGGTCAGCTCGTCTTGCGCTACGACCTTGCGCTCGCTGAGTTCGGTCTGCTTGGCTTCGGTTTCACGAAGTTCGCTCGTTACTTCACTGCGCCTTTGCTCGTCCAGCTGAAGAATTTGCAGTTCCGTCTCGCTAACCTTGGCCTGTGCCTCGGCGACCGCCGCCGCCAGGCGTCCTGATTCTCCGTGGGCTCGGGTGGCGTCCAATCTGATGTTGCTCAGTCGCTCCTTGGACACCAATTTTCTTGTAAAGAGCGCCTGGACATCGCCAAGATCTCCATCGAGCAGGACCACGGATTGGTCTTCCGCGGCCTGCTGCGCCTTGAGGCCATCGATCTGGCGTTCGAGTTGGCTCGAGCGGCTTTGCAACTGTGCCTTCTGTCCCGTCAACGCCGTTGCGCGGCTTTCGAAAAGGGTGCGCTCTCCTCTGACCAGGGCAGCCAGTTCCGGGTCGCCCATCCGTTCTTGAAGGCTGGACGGAAGCTGCATTTCCGGCAGGCCTTGCCGCTCAGCCTCCAGCCGTGCAAGCCGGACGGTTGCGCGATCAAGATCCTCGCTGATTATTTGCAGGTTGGCCCGCGTCAGCGTGTCATCCAGCCTGGCCACCACATCGCCAGCCCGCACATGGTCCCCATCTTGCGCGAAGATGCCTCCGATCGTGCCGCCGGTCAGATGCTGGACTTTCTTGATGTTGCTTTCGACCACCACGGTGGCAGGCGCGATCACCGCGCCGGCGATCTTGGTCAACCCGAGCCAAAGCCCGCCGCCGACAACCAACATGGCCGTGACCGCCGCGCCCAGGATCAGGTTTGCCCTGATATCATCGCGCGCCTCGACGGAATTCGCCTCGGTCCTTCGGCTGCCGTTGTCGAACGGAGCATACGAAACCATCGTCGCATCAGACACGAAACAGTACCTCACGCATGACCGCTCACCCCTTTCTGCATCGGAACAACCGACGCCTGCCGCTCGGCGGGTGTCGGGAAGGGCCGGATGACATTGGCCAGGACCTCCTCGCGCGAACCGAAGGAGTGAAGCATCCCATTCGACATGACGAGCACCTTGTCGATATTGCTGAGGGCAGAAGGACGGTGCGCAACAATGATGACGATGCCTCCACGTCGGCGCACCCCCAGGATCGCGCCGGCCAGGGCAGCATCACCATCGACGTCCAGGTTTGAATTCGGTTCGTCCAGGACGACCAGAAAGGGGTCGCCATAAAGTGCCCTGGCAAGCCCAACGAGTTGCCTCTGTCCGGCCGACAAGGCTGCCCCTCCCTCGCCCACGCGTGTTTGAAAACCATTCGGCAACCGCATGATCATCTTGTCGACGCCGGCGGCCCTGGCAGCTGCCAGCACGCCCTTGGCGTCGTCCTTGCCGCCAAATCGCGAGATGTTATCGGCAACCGTCCCGTCAAACAGTTCGACGTCCTGCGGCAGGTAGCCGACATGAGCGCCAAGCGCTTCCGGGCTCCATTGGTCGAGCGAGGCTTCGTCCAGCCTTACCCTTCCGCGAAGTGGCTGCCACACCCCCACCAGCGCGCGCACAAGTGTCGTTTTTCCAGAACCGCTCGGGCCGACAATGGCCATTCCCGCGCCCCCGGACAGGGTAAAGCTGACATTGGCCACCGTCGGTTTTTGCTGGCCCGGCGGCGCTATTGTCAGGTCCTCGACCGCAAGCACCGCCTGCGGGCGCGGCAGTTCCATGACTTCTTCATGCCCACCGACCACAGCAAGCGCCGCGGCCAGTTGCGAATAGCTTTGCCGGAAAGCCGCGAAGCCTCGCCAGTTTGCCAGCGCAGCGTCAACCGGAGCCAACGAGCGGCCCAGCAATATCGACGACGCTATGATGACACCTGGCGACGCTTCGCCCCCAATGACGAGATAGGCGCCCAGTCCCAGAACAGAGGACTGCAACGCCATCCGAAGCGCCCTCGATAGGGCACCGGTGGCGCCGACAATGTCGGAAAGCCGTTCCTGGTGCGTGAGATAGGCTCGGTTGATCTCGCTCCAGCGGCGGGCAAGCCGCCCGGAAAGGCCCATCGCGCGCACAACCTCCGCGTTGCGGCGGCCGGAATCGGCAAGATTGCGTTGCGACACCAGCGTCTCGGAAGCACGTGCAGCGGATGCGCGGCCAAGGACTTCCGCTATCACCGTGAGCAGCACGACAATAATGGCGCCGCTTGTTGCCAGCAGGCCGAGTGCAGGATGCAGAAGATAGATGATCAGCAGATAAAACGGTATCCACGGCGCGTCGAAGATGACGGTCGGCCCCAATCCTGAAAGGAAGCCGCGGATCTGATCCAGATCACGCAGCGGCTGTATCCGGTTCGCGTCCTGGCCGCCTATGAGCGGTAAGGACAGCGACAGGCCAAAGACCCTTTGCTGCAGATTCTTATGGAGACGATTGCCTATTCGAACCAGGAGGCGGAGCCGCACGAAATCCAGCAATCCGTAGACCGCGTAAAGACCCAGCATTCCGATCGTGAATCCGACAAGGGTCGGAACGCTCTGCGAAGGCAGAACGCGGTCGTAGATCTGCAGCATATAGACGGAGCCGGTCAGGGCCAGAAGGTTTATGACCGCCGAGAAGACGCCGACGCCTACCAGCCCGGGCACGGCACCAAGCATGGCGCCACGCAGATCGGGCGAACGTATTCCTCCGGAGTTCATCGCTTGCGACCTCCGATGAAAAATCGTTGCGCAAGCTCACTGGCCCCATCGGCCACGGACAATTCTTGGGTTTTCAGGAGCGTATCCCTCTTAGCCTTCTAATTTACGCCCCACTAACGTACTTGGCCTTCGGTCAAAATGTAGCGAAATCGTGGCGCCGGCAGGAAAAACCCGGAACTGGCGCATTAAATCAGGGGAAAACTGCCTTTATGAGGTATCCTGAAACGCCGTGGAGGTCGCGCTCCAAGCAGTGCCGGCGACACCGCGCCGCCCCTTTCGGAGGGTGAGTCGCGCCACAGGCAAACGGCTCCCGGCCGCTTTCACGGAGCCATTGGAGTGTGCGATCCCGCTAGCGCTTCTTCGCGATAACCAGGAAATGCTGCGCCAATTGTCCAGGAACGTGCAAAGTTCTGGACGCCTTCTCGAAGGGCTCCATCAACGCTTCACAGACCCCTGGCACAAGGTTTCCCGGCCGGGGCAGATAGCCGTAAGGTATCATCTCCTCGACAATGAACCCCGACGCCGTCAGGAGTTCACTGAACCTTGCTGCGCCTAGCGTGTTGCGAATTGTGCGCCCGAACAGCCGATTGAGCAGCCGGCAAACCAGGCCGATGGGTGACGTCGCATTCATATGAACGTTGCACACAAGCCGCCCGCCGTCCTTCAGATGCGCGTTTATCGCCTTCAGCGCATCCCGCTTCAGCCGATCCTCCGCGTTCAGGAAGAAGCGGAATGCCGTTACGACGTCGAATGTTTCGCCGAGAGGTTCTATTGTCATATCGACGTGGCGCAGTCTCACATTGGGCGGCACTTGCGCGGAGCCAAGCATGGATTTGGAAATGTCGGCACCGACCACCTCGCCGAAGACGCTCGCTGCCACGTTGGTGATGCGGCCTGTCCCGCACGCGAAGTCGAGGCAGTTTCGGCCGGCTCCGCCCATTGGGCGAAGAACGCCTAGGATGAGGGGTATTTCGATCTTCTCCCAAAGCGCAGCATAGTACCCGGACTCGTGCGTTTTCCTGTAATGCGCGCCGTAGCCCGGTGCGCAATGGCTGGCCCGGTAGTCGTCCGACACCCGGTCGCCTTGCGTGTGGAGTTGCTGGTTGGACGTCAGCTCCTGCCAGATCCCGGGCTCACTGGTCAGGGGCGCGGCGCGCGGACCTCGCGATGCTGAAGGCGTGGCGAAAGGATAACTTGCCAACTGAGCCATCTGAGCCGCGTTCGTCGACGGCGATTGCGCCCCTTGCCTGGAATTGAGCCTCACCTGTATCTCCCTTTCGGTTGCGTTCGACACCCTGATCGAACAGTAGGCTCCCCCACCCATCTTATCGGACTGCGGCTGAAACGGCCTATTGGATCGCCACGCTTTGCAGATCGCTGCTGAACCTGGCTTCGACGGTATCCCCCGGCATCACGATCGTGTCTTCGTCAGCCGACAGCTTGCGCCATTCATCGCCGACCTTGCGGACGATCGTGACCTGAGCCCGGATTGTTTCGCCGGCAATCGGCAATGGCTGCGCGGACGCTCCGGTCGGTTGCAGCTTTTCACTGGCGGCGTGGAGCCTGGCGGTGACATCGGCCAACCGCGCGTTGGTGTCCTTCAAATCCGTCAGCAAGGCAATCCTTCTTTGATTGTCATTGCGTTCGTGCTGCCTGACATAGTCCTCCTGCTGGCGCCGCGCTCTCATGAGCTCGACCGAGGTTTGCAGCGCACCGCTCGACGACAGAAGCAAGGCGCGCCTGACATCGGCGAGCCGCGTGTTGGTCAGATTGCCTGCATCAAACGCCTTGGTCACTTTCGCCAGGTCTTCCTGATCCGCCTTCACGCTCTCGGCCTCGACCTGTTCACGCTTCTGCAAAACCTCGATTTGATCCGCCGCATCCTTCTCCCCCCGCTCAAGAAAAGACTGCTCCTGCTGGAAATCGCTCAGCGCAATCTTCAGCCCGTCCGTTTCGGCCTGTGCGATCGCAGTTCCGACGCTGGGCGACAGAGGTGACCCCTGCGGCGTCTGCCTGTCGAAATCCGCCTGGCCCTGAAGTTCGGCGCGGACACGGGCGGCGTGAAAATACTCTTTGGTGTACTCCCCCCAAAGTGTTTCGTAATCGCGCCTGAGATCAACCGGATCGGGGCCGGTCTGGCCCGCGCGTGATCGCAAAAGGCTGAAGCCGCCGGAGACGGCAAGCGCCTGCCGTACGGTCATCAGCGGACGGTAGGCCTGTTGTCCCGGGGTGAGCACGTCGCCCATCACGTAGATCGGGCGATACTCCACGATGATGGCGGTCACGTCGTCCGGCTTGACGACAACCATCTGCTCCCGTCCATCGGTCAGACGCACGTGAAATATCTTGGTCGGCAAAAGCGCTTGCATGCGCGTCTGCAATTGCGAGGCCGTCAGGCCTGCGACCATGATCATCCCGACTTCGGGAAGGGCGATATTACCATCCATCTGGACCACGGCGCGCTGCGCTCGATCCGGGATCGGCGCTATCCCTATCTCGACGGTATCGCCAGGTGACAGTTGATAGGGCTCGGCTTCGCCCGCGGCGGCCATCGATGTCAGGGACATCACCGCAACCGCGGCAAGAACGGTTCGTTTACTGAAGGCCATTTGCGACAATCTCCTTCTGGTTCGGCACCGGCTCCGAAGGCCATTCAACACGGGTAACGAAATCGTATACCGGGCCACCGGGCACACCCCAATTGCTCGACCAGATTACCTGTGAGCCGTCGGGCGAGGGCGAGGCATGCGTCTCGCTCCAGTAGTCGAAGTGGGCGTTCTGCGTTTCCACGATACGGCGGACCTCTCCGCTGCCGTCCGTGCGCACCGCAATGACCTGCTGCGCGTAAGGCGCCCAGTCCGGGTGCTGCGATATTTCGGCTGGCGTCCCGCCATAGCTCAGAAACACCCAGCCGGGCCTGTCCAGGGACCTGAGCGATGCATGCATGGCTTCGCCATATTTCATCAGTGACGTGACCTTGCCGTCGGCCAATCGGCGCTTGATCACCTGATATATGTCCGGATCCGACTTGCTGATCCCGACATAGATTTCGCTGCCGTCGGCATCGACCGTCATGTCGCCATGACCGGGCCGGTGGTGCTCCATCCACTTCTGTTGCAAGACGCCGTCGATGGAAAAGATGAAGGTCGGTTCATGGTCGTCCGACACTGCCTGTGAGCACACAATATTGCTTCCGAGCGGTGAGATCGAGCAGGAGCCGGTGGTTCCCGGAAGCTGGGCAAGCTCGATATCCGGGAACTTCCGCCGCTCCTTGATGTCGTAGCCGAAGACCACCGCTTTGCCGTCATTGCGCGTTGCACGCACCGCAATGCGGTTGCCGTCGCGGCTAGGATTGCCTTTGTAAGGCCCGAACTGAAGTTTGCTGTAGCCTGCCGTGTCGAACACGACATCCTCATGATTTGTGCGTGGCGCCCAGGTCGAAATCTGACGGCCAGAAACACAGATCATCAGCTCGGGATCCCTTGGATGCCATTCGCATTCAGTTTCATTCGAGCGGTCGCGGTGGAACAATGGCACGTAGCTGCGCCCGTCGAGAAAGCACATGCCACCACAACCATTGACGATCACGAGAAGGCTCTGGTCAGCATTCCAGGCCTGTGCACTCGAGTAACGGTGGGTGCAGTATTTCTTCCCGCAGACACCCGCCAGGCCGAGAATTCCGGGCCCGGTGATCCGTACGAAGCTCAGGCCGGACCACAGATCCGTTGCTTGGCCGAGATAGTCCGGCAGGTTTTTCGGCGGCGGTGTGGCCGACGTTTGCGATGCGCTGCTTTCGCGACCACCGACCATATAGATGATCGGGAACATGGCACCGGCAATCAGGAGCAGTGCCAACATGTGCCGGCGCAGCAGGGTCATGTCATGTAACCCATTTCGCGCCGCACCCGGCCTTCACGAAGGCGCGCGTGCCACCATGCGATCGTTCTCTCCAGCCCGTCGCGCAGGCTGGTCTGCGCCTGCCACCCGGTCTCGCCCTCAAAACGCGAAGAATCGGCGAGCAAGGCGCGAACCTCCGAATTTTGCGGTCGCAAACGCCTTTCGTCACGATGGACCGGTTTCTTGGAACCGCTTAGTTCGAGGACAAGATCCAATACGTCGGAGATGGTAGCGGCGCGTTGGCTGCCGGCATTGTAGGCGTGGCCGAATTCGAGCCTGGCCAGGCCCGCGGTCTGGAAAGCTGCCGCGGTGTCTTCGACAAAGGTCAGGTCACGGATCGGGCTCGTATCGCCGACCATGATCGCCGGGCAATTCGGATCGAGCGCCTGCCGGATGATGGTCGGCACGATGGCGCGCTCACTTTGGCGCGGACCATAAGTGTTGAAGGGCCGCATGATGACCACAGGAACATCGAACGACCTGGCGTAGGACTCCGCCATCATGTCGGCGCCTATCTTGGATGCCGAATAGGGCGACTGTCCCTGCAACGGATGCGTTTCGCTGATGGGCATGGTCTGGGCGGTTCCATAGACCTCGCTCGTGGAGGTATGCACCACCCGCTCCGTCTCCCATTGACGCGCCGCTTCGAGAACGTTCACCGTGCCCAGGATGTTGGTTTCCACATAGGACTGGGCAGCCGCGTAGGAATATGGAATCGCAATGAGGGCTGCCAGGTGAAACACGACGGCCTGACCACGCACGATCCGGTTCAGAAACGCGCTGTCGCGGACGTCACCGCGGACGAGCTTCAGCTGGCTGCGGATCTTGTCCGGCAAATCGTCCAGCCATCCATGGCTGTCGAAGGAATTGTAGAGCGCCAGCGCCGTGACATCGGCGCCATTGCGGACGAGCGCCTCAGTGAGATGTGAACCGATAAATCCATCGGCGCCTGTCACCAGAACTTTCTTGCCATTGTAGCTCATGACTGCGCATTCCCTTGGCTGGCTGGAGCGCTTACCTTTTGGGATTCATACGTCTATCGGCTGTGACGGAACCCAGCCGACAACCGCCAGGACGCCACGCGCCATCCACACGATGTCGGAGACGATGGTGCGCTGCGGATAATAGGAAAGGTCGAGTCTGGCCTTGGCGGGGAACATAACCTCCCGATAAAACAGGATTGGATCCGCGGATCGGGGGAAGAAATGCGCCTCGTGCCGGAACAGCACCTGGGTTGGCCCCAGCAGGCCGGGCTTGTATTGCAGGACTGCCTCGAGGCCGCCGCGGAAACAATCGGCGAAAGCCATGCTCTCGGGTCGTGGCCCGACGATCGCCATCTCGCCTTTGAGGACGTTCCAAAGCTGCGGCAGTTCGTCGAATTTTGTTGCCGCGAGGAACCGGCCCACCGTCGTCATGCGGCTGTCGCCCACGACGGTCAGTGCGAGGCCTTGGGGATCGCAGTTCACGCCGAACTTGCGAAATTTGTACATGCGGAAGGGTCGGCCACCGGCGCCCATACGGGTCTGTGCGAACAAGATCGAGCCACCACCTTCGAGCAGAAGCGCTCCGGCGATCAAAAGCATCAGCGGTGCAAATACGACGAGCGCGGCGCCCGCGACCACGAGATCGATCGAGCGTCTTACCAAGCCGTGCGCGGTGCTTGCGACGAAGCGCCGGTGAATGGAAAAGTCCAATGCGTTCATGCCGCAGTTCCTGTTTGGGCGCCGCCGTTGAGTGCGCTCGCGAGTGCAGCCACAACCGTCTCGGCGACAGTTGAGGTGATCTGGGGGTGCAATGGGATTGTCAATTCTCGCTGAGCGAAGTCCTCGGTACGCGGCAGAGCGATGCCGGGATAACGCTCGCGATAGAAGGTCATATGGTGCACTGGCGGATAGTGGATCGTGGTCTGTATCCCCTGCGCCCGCAATTCGTCGATCACGTCCTGCCGCCTTGCGTAGCGCGGCAGAACGACCGGCATGATGTGGTGAGCCGACGTCCGGGGTTCACTGAATGGAATGGTCACGGCCGGGCAATGTTCCGCGATGAGGCGCCGATACAGGACAGCCAGGATGCGTCTGATCTCGTTCCACTCTTGCAGGTTCTGCAGCTGAACCAGCCCGATCGCCGCCCGCATCTCGTCCATGCGGTAATTGAACCCGAGCATCGTGACATCATATTGCGGGGTGCGGCTGTTCAGCCGCTGATGGGTCCCGCTGGTCATCCCGTGCCCGCGCGCCTGACGGATTTTGTCGAGCAGATCGGAGTCACGGGCGATCACGGCGCCCCCTTCCGCCGTTGTCATGTTCTTGTTGCCGTAGAAGCTGAAGGCGGCCGCAGTGCCGAACGTCCCCACTTCCCTCAGCCCGGGCGCATGCGCGGCGTCCTCGATGATATGGAGCCCTCGAACCCGGGCGAAGCGCTGCCATTGTTCCCGATTGGCGAGATAGCCCGCGAAGTGAACGAGGATGACAGCCTTTGTGCGTGATGTGCACCGCGCTTCGGCTTCCGCGAGCGACATCAACGGCACGTCGACCGACTCGATATCGACGAAGACCGGAGTCGCCCCGACATAAAGAACCGCATTGGCAGTCGCCACGAAAGTCAGCGACGGGACCAGTACTTCATCGCCAGGTCCTATTCCCAGTGCATGCAGGATGAGATGAAGCGCCGCGGTGCAGGAACCGACCGCCACGCAATCTCGCGCGCCATGCATTTCGGCAAAGGCCTGTTCGAAAGCGCGCACCTGCTCGCCCATGGTAAGCCAGCCGCTGTCAATCACCTTTGACAGGGCTGCCTTCTCCGGCACGCCTAGGATCGGGGCGCTCACCAAGAGCATGTTGACCTCCTAAGAAACCTTGTGGTGGGTTCGGCCTCTACATCCGGATTTTCATGCGGCCGCGGCCGCGACCTCGATCGAGGTCGACTGCTCTTCCCAGGCGATTGCCTGCGCATTCTGGAAGTCGTCGACGCGACCGATATCGAGCCAGAGACCGTCATGCTTGTACACGTGCACGGTCGTGCCGCCCTGCATCATCTGCAGCATCAGGTCATCGAACCCGAATGGGATGCCGGAGGGAATGAACCTCAGGACATCCGGGTTCATGCAGTAAATCCCCATGCTGACGAGGTGGGAAAGCGTCGGCTTTTCCCGGAAGAGCTGAACCGCGTTGTCGACCTCGTCGATGACGCCGAAATCCATCTTGATGAGGCGGCAGGCCGTGGCGATCGTAACCGGATCCTTATGCATGCGGTGCGCGGTCACAAACCGGCTCAGGCTCAGGTCGGTAAGAACATCGCCGTTGAGCACGACAAAGGTGTCGTTCAGTTCATCCCTGATCAGAGAGAGAGGCCCAATGGTGCCCAATGGCTCCATTTCCTGCGTGTATTTGATCTTCAGATTCCATTGCGATCCGTCGCCGCAGACGCTGCGGATCAGGTGCCCGAGATACCCGGTCGTGATATAGACCTCCTCGATGCCGTTGCGCCGCAGCCACTTCAGAAGCAGCTCAAGAACGGGTCTGGCTCCTATCGGCATCAAGGGTTTCGGTAGGACCGACGTGAAGGGCCGAAGGCGCGTACCCATCCCACCACATTGAATCACCGCTTTCATCCGATCCTCCTGATTTGCAGTTGCCTGTGTCCGGGCATTTCGTGTTCGAGCTCATTCGAACCTGGCTTTCGCCAAATCCGGCTCGACCCTCGGCGGCAATCCGAACATCGTACTTGAAGGGTATGTGACAGCCGGGGCGGCTGTCGTCGTGCATTCGAATGGTACCGATCCAACGCGTTTCCGGTATTAGATAACCGAGAGATCAAGGACGGACCCAAGCATCTGGACCTGGCCATGAGACCTATGATGCCGAACGATTCCTGCGATCAAAAAGCAGCGATCCACCAAGTGCCGGAACCGACCAGCGGCCCCTCGCGAAGGCAGGTGCCCCGATCAAAACGCCCTGCCGCACTCCGAACATCGGATACCGGCACCCGATATCGCCAGGCGGGCAGACACGGGACGCCAGCGTTAAAAAAAGATAACGACGGCGTGCACAAATTAGTATTATATTAGCCATGTGTGATGCGCGTGGGTTGGGACGCTGCGACCATCACAGTGATGTGGTGACCAGCGGTTGGCCACGACTTTAGGCCACCGCGGTTCCGATCATCACCGAGGAATGGGAGGTTCCAGCGGGTATTCTCGCCGGGAACCGGGTAACGCGTTGGGGTAGTTCAATGTATCGGATCGTCATCGCCGACGATCACGGCTTGTATCGGCGCGGCCTTCGGCTGGCACTTATGGCTGGAATTCCAAACGCCGAAATATTCGAGGCCGCGTGTTTCGATGCTGTGGTCAATCTTCTGGAGGAGCAGGCATCGATCGATCTTGCGATCCTCGACCTGAACATGCCTGGGCTGGTTAACCAGGAGGTGCTCAGCGACGTTCTCTCTGCGTATCCTCACACGCGCTTCGCGATCGTTTCCGGGGACGATTCCCGTTCGGAGATACTGACCGCTCTTTCGATCGGGCTTCACGGTTACATCGTCAAATCGCAGAAGGACGAAGAGGTCGTCTTGGCGGTCAATGAGATCCTTGCTGGCCGGATCTATGTACCATCGCTCTTGTCTCGAACGTCTGCCGACCAGAGGGCGTATGTAGCCGTCCCCTCGGTGAAAAATCCAATCCGTCAGCGCGTGGGCTCAAACGATCTTGGCAGGCTGACATCGAGGCAAAGGGACGTCCTCAAGCTGATGGCGGAAGGGTACTCGAACAAGGAGATCGCCCGCAATCTGGATATTGCCGAAGCGACAACGAAAATCCATGCCGCCGCCATCCTGCGCGAGCTTGGGGTGCGAAACCGGACTGAGGCAGCCGTTTTGCTGCAAACGTGGATGTCGAGAAATGTGAACTGATGTTTGCCACCGGAAGCGCGAAGCGGTACGGGCCGGCATGCAAGGGATAGATTTGGGCGCGTCCCGTGAATCCGGCGCTCTGGATCGGCTCATTGTGCATGTCAGTGCCCAAATCCGAAGTCGCTTTCGGAGCGGTAGGCACTACAGATCAATTTCCTTGCGCGATAACCGCAACGAATATCGCAGTCCATATTCCGATATTTCCAATTTCGGCGAATGCCCGACAAGCGGCGTGCCATCCACGCCGATTATCATGGACCCGAACCCGTGACGCACGACGCTTGAGTTCTTCCGACCTCCGGATTCCACCCAATCGAAAACCAGATCGCCCCCTGCGCCGTCGAATGCGAATTGCCACTTAACTCCGACCTTGCCTTGTGAGTCACCCAACGCGCCGTGTTTCACGGAGTTTGTCGTCAGTTCGTGAAGGATCATCGCAAAGCTCTCTGCGACGCCGCTTGGCACCGTGAGTGAAGGGCCACTGATCGTTATGTCCCGTGTCTCCTTGAAGGGCTGCAACTCCTGAGCCACGAGATCGTGGAGCATCCCAGACAGGCTCTTGTGGCGAGACAGGATGAGATGCGTCGCTTCCAGCGCTCTGATCCGATCGATCAGCATCTCCTTGTACTTGGCAACGTCGTTCTCGGGAACATTGATCATTTTTACCAGGGCCGTGATCACCGGGAACAAATTGCTGAACCGATGGCGGTCTTCGAGCATGATGCGCTCGTGCTTCTTCACGGCGGCGCGAAGAAGCGTGGTCTGTCGACGTTCTGTCAGATCGGCCGCCACCCCGATGCGCATTGCGCGGTCGCCATGTTCTTCCTGCCGTCCGCGCAAGGCAACCCAGCGTATGTGCCCATCCGTCCGCCTGACACGAATCTCGACGTCGTAGTTCGCCGCCGACGAGGGTTTTGCCGAGGCAGCCAATTTCGGCCAGTCGGCCGGATGGACCACGGCCGAAAGTTCTTCCAAAGGGCGGACGGGTTTGGAGGGCAGGCCGAGAATGTCCCAGAACTTGCCGGAGCCCGCGACTGTCCCTTCCTTGATATCCATTTGCCACGTACCCAGGCGTCCGGCAGACAGAGCGAGATCGAGCCATTCCTTCTGAGCCCGCAGGGCCTCGCGTGCGGCTCGTCGCTCGGAAATATCGTCGACCACCACGAACACGCTTTCGGTGGATGCCTCGTCAGGCCGCGACGAGGACAGGGCCAGACGGGCCCAGAATGCCTTGCCGTCCTTGCGCAACAAGCGAATGTCGGCAGCGGACGACGCGGCGCCATTGTTCAGATCCTTCAACAAGGCCCGCACGGCATCTCGATCGTCGGGAAGAACGAGCCCTTCCAGCTTCAGCTGGGCAAGTTCCTTTTCTCCGTAGCCGCTCATCTCACAAAGACGTCTGTTCGATTGCAACAGTTCGCCACGTCGATTGGCATTTGCAAAACCCAAGGCGGCGCGCTCGAAGGCCCAACGATAGCGGCTCTCGGCTGCATCGATGGCAGCGAGCCTCGTCTGTGCAACCTCGAGCGCCCCGCGCAAATCCTGTCGCAGGCGGTGGAACACGGATGCGATCAGGCCACCCGAGACCAGAAGGAAGATGGCGCTCGTCCAATCTTCAGCTGAGAGTTGGGCGTTCAGGACGCGTCGCATCCACAAGCCGGCTGCGGCCATGAGAAGTGCTGCGACGACGGCAGCCAACCGCCCTTCGAGGTACACGATGACAATAATTGCGGGGATAAACGCAATAAACGTCACCCCCTGGCCGATATGTATCGTATTTATCGCTTCGAGTATTATCGATCCTGCAAGCACCAACAGCGAAGCCACATGAGCCAACGGGGTGCTTGACACGTTCGATTTGAGCCAGCGCAGATTCAAACCCATGCGCCCAGACTACAACCTTATGTCTAGCTCGTCGAGACTAGGCCACTAGGGGGCAGCCTAATACCACTGCCCGATTGCTATGCCTTTGCCTGCGAATAGAATCAGGATCGGCAGGGCTCTTCAGGAAGCCATATTCAAGGAACACTGCGGAAAAACCTTCCGCAGATTTCTACCGTTGTTTCAGAATTCGAGTGGAAGGAGCACGTTCCCGCCAGAAGGCGGAATTCAAGTCAAGTAACTCATGCAAAATTTACTTGAGTGGGCAGCAACTAGGGTTGGGGTATAAGCTATGACACTGAGCGAGAGGCGCAACGAAACCGTTGCAGTCAGCCAATACATTGTATTGAAGGATACTCGTCACGCACGTCCGATACATCTGTCGGATCGGCCAGACGCCAGATCTGGCGGGCCGCAGCGGCGCAGTTTGGAATCCATAACCGGCATGCTTGAGCGCATCGGCTGTGGCTATATCGTGCTCGACCGCGACAGGAAGGTAATCGAATGGAACACAGCCGCGCAGGACACGCTTGAGCGCCAGGGCGAAGCGGCTGACACGGCCATCGAGCTTTCCGCGGGGCTAAGGCGGCTGGTCGCGAATGTTCCAGTCCATTTCCAGCCGGGATCACTCTCGTGGGTGGTGATCCGCAGCAGAGGCGACAGGCCTGTGATCCTGAATGAGACGGGCGTCGTCGCACCCGACGGAACCAGCATCGTGGCATTGCTGGACCGGGAAAACACATCGGCGGCCAACCCTCAAACCTTGCAAAGGATGTTCGGTTTGACCAGTGCGGAAACGCAGCTGGCGTTGCGTCTGGCGCAAGGGGATGCGCCCCTGGAGATCGCTCGCAGCTGGCATCTCAGCCGCACGACGATCCGCTCCCAGCTTGCCTCGCTATTCGCCAAGACCGAAACAAGGCGTCAGGCTGAACTTGTTGCTCTTCTGGGGCGCATTTCGGTCCTGCCATGAAACGGCGATTTCGGCGGGCGTCAGGACCCGCTCGAATTCAGCAGACCGAGTTATGTCCATGGCAACGCGGCCGCGAATTGTGCGGCCGCGGTTACGCAGATTGTAAAGCTCGCGGTGCCATCTCCAGCCTGTCGACGCGCTATCGAACCCGGGCGGAGCGCGGAATCTCGCAATTGGAGTGACTTGCCATGGTCGAAATAAATTCGACGGTTCACAAGCTGTCTGATACGGCTCGTACGCGGTCGGACGGTGCTGTGTTGAAACTTGCACGCGCGGGACCGATCGTCGTCACAGGTGCCGCCGGATTCATCGGGTTTCATGTCGCGTTGCGGCTTTTGCGGCGCGGCCTTGTCGTTATCGGCGTCGACAATTTTACGCCCTACTACGACGTCGGGCTAAAGGAAGCGCGATTTGCGCAGCTTTGTGCCGAACCGCGCTTCACTCCCATGCGGATGGACCTGGCGGACCAGGGGCAGGTGAAGGCGCTGTTTTCCGACTTCCAGCCATCGCACTTCGTGCACCTCGCCGCCCAGGCCGGGGTGCGCTATTCGCTCGCCGACCCGCATGCCTATGTGCAGTCGAACGTAGTCGGGTTTCTCAATGTTCTGGAGGGCTGCCGACACGCCGGCGTAAGCCATCTCGTTTATGCCTCGTCGAGTTCCGTTTACGGCGCCAATCGAAGCATACCGTTTTCCGAGCACCATGGCGCCAGTCATCCGGTCAGCTTCTATGCCGCGACCAAAAGCGCAAACGAATGCATGGCGCATTCCTACAGCCACCTGTTCGGTTTGCCGGTGACAGGATTGCGCTTTTTCACCGTCTATGGCCCTTGGGGCAGACCTGACATGGCCGTCTATACGTTCACCCATGCCATCGCCGAGGGGCGCACGATCGAGATTGCCAATGCCGGCCGCGTATGGCGAGATTTCACCTACATCGACGACATCGTCGAGGGGGTGGTTCGCGTACTCGCCGCGCCGCCTCGTCCGGATCCGGACTGGGACAGCCGCGCGGCTGACCCCGCCACCAGTTCGGCGCCATATCGGATCTACAACATCGGCAATGACCGGCCAGAGGAAATCAACCGTCTGATCGCGATCATCGAAACTGCGCTTGGCCGCCGCGCCCTTCGGGTCAACGTGCCTTTACCTCCAGGTGATGTCCTGGAAACCCGCGCCGACGTCAGCGACCTCCGCCGCGCTGTCGGCTTCGCACCGGCGACGGCACTGGAGGACGGCGTGCAACGTTTCGTGGAATGGTACCGGGACTTCCATGCAAGCCCCGTCGGCCGAGAACGACAAGCGTTCATTCAGGCATAGGGCGAGACCACGGGAGGCCGGACGGCGATCAGAAGACAACGCCGGTTTGTTTACCCAGGCCCATGAGATTTTCACGCCTCAATGCAAACGGATGGCGCTCGCCCTGTCCAGCCGGCAGGATCGCCGTGCTCGTTCAGTCTGCCTTGGGATACGCCGTCACCGGAAATGGGCGAAGCTGCTGTCGGCTGCTGGGCCCGGCTCCCAAAAGGCGTCGGGCACGGCGAGTCAGCGGCTTCTCGAACAAGCGGTAAGTGATGAGTGCCACACCAAAGGTGATCACCAGCGCCGACGCGATAAAGGCCCACGGGCCGAGCGCAAAAATCAAGCCTGTTCGCCAGAAGAAGACGCGCATGGCGCGGATCACGAATGGATGCAGGAGGTAGAGAGCATAGGACGCGTCGCCTACGCTGGCGCCCCATCGCGCGGCCAGGCTTTCATGCCTCGACCCACCTGGCGCCAAGGCAGCACTCCAGACGATGAGAGATGCCGGGATGCCATATACGACGGGGCGGGCAAGGCCCATCGAGACATCGGGAAATGCCGCCGCGAGCATCAGGGCGCCCAGCCCCGCTGCAGCGACACAGGCCCTGATGAAACCGGAGGGCCGCAGGCTGGAGGCGCACATGATCCCGATTGTCACGCCAAAAGCGAACTCAAGGACGATCGGATCGGACCAGAACGCGAATGGCTCTGGCAAAGGCGCCGCGAGATAGCCTACCAACACCATCCCCGCCAGGGTCGTGAGCAGAGCCGTGACGGCCCTACCCATGGGCAGCACGATCACCGCCGTAAACAACACGTAGAAAAGCATCTCATAGTTGAGCGTCCAACCCAGCTCGTAGATGGGCTGAACGACGCCGTCAGGTCGAGTGGCCGGAATGAAGAAGTAGGATTCGATCACAAACCTGAAATTGATGTAGTCCTGGTTGAGAACCGAGGGAGCGAGCAACGCCACGGCAAGGTAGAGCGTGGTGACCGTCCAATAAAGCGGGACAATCCGGGCGAGCCGGCGGGAAAGGAAGAGACGCGCGCCGCCCGTTTTGGCGAACAGCTGTCGCGACGTGTGCACCATGATCAGGCCGGAGATCACGAAGAAGATATCGACACCGGCGCTCCATGGTATCGGATCCCAGGCCTGAAAGGTCCGGCCGGCTTCTAGTTCCAGCGTCGCAGCATCATGCTGGGCGTGACGTAGCGCAACCGAAGTGGCGGCGACGGCGCGCAGAACCTGGACCTGAACGAGGGTTTCGCGTTGGCTAGGCTCGACAGGCTTTGATCTTGCGGACCGATGGCGCATCGGAGGCGTCGTGGCCGCCGCCATTGGTTCTTGTTGCATGGGTGCTCCGCAGCTTGCCACAACACCGTGACGTCCGCCCGGAGCTCATGCATCCTTCAAATGACGGACACCGCCCTTAAATACATGAAGCCCAGCCGGCAGGCGGCGCGGGTGTTGAGAGGCCGGTGAACGTCCACGCTTCTGACGTTACGCCTTCAGCCATCGCGGCAATGCCTGGACCTACTCGCAACACATCCGGGGCCTTCGTGCCCTGACTGATCCACCTTAAGGACAAGCATCGACCGATGGAGTGCCCTCACTTGCCCGCCCTCAAGAACCAATTCCATTGTCGGGCGTCTATGGCGCTCGCCTTGATCGATAGCAGAGCAGAAACCAAACCTGGCATGATTTTCAGTCGCTTGCCGATATAGACGGCCATGGCAACGTTCCAGATAGCCAGGGCAAGCGCGACGCCGACAGCCGCGCCGATTGGGCCGTATATCTCGACGCCAACGGCACAGGCTATGATGTTGGCGGCCGCACCGGCGATCATGGTTGTTGCTGCGGCCCATTCGTTTCCGGTCATCGCCAGCAGGTTCTGCTGAGGCCCGCACAGCGCAACGAAAACATAGCCCAAGATGAGCACCCGCGCGATTGGCGCTCCCGCGGCAAAACCCTCCCCGAAGAAGCTCAAGAAAGGCTCGGCGATCATCATCATTGGGACGGCCACCGCGATGGCGCCGCCCGCAGACAGCAAGGTGGCCCGCGCGAACAGCTGCTGCAGGCCCTTATGGTCGCCTCTGGCGTGCAGATCGGCCGCTGTTGGCGAAAACATTGTAGCGACAGCGATGCGGGAAAGCCCCACAAGCATCGCCACGTTCAACGCCAGGGCGAAAATACCGGCCTCACGGATATGATCGGTCCAGCCCAACACCAGCACGCCGGCACGACTGACGAAAACATCGAGGCCAGTGATGAGCATGAGCGGGGGGACGGCGAGCCACCATCCTCTCGGTTCGTAAGCTGGCTGAGCCTCCCGCAGGCCAGGTGGTTCAAACTTCCTGGCGGTGATGAACACCAGCCCTACCGTGATGGCGGAACTTGTCAGCACCGCCAGCATCACATGCGGCGCGTGCACCACCCACAATCCGGACTCGGCCATGATCGCCACCAGTATCAGCAGCAGCCCGTCTCGCACGATGCGCTCCGGCAACAACGCCGAAACGACGCCGCCGAAAGCACGCACCAGCGTCGCGCCAATGGCATAAGCCGTGATCAAGGGTACGGCCGCCATGCCCAACACGATGCTTACCTCCAGTCCTCTTTGCGTATGAACCGGCTGCGCCTGCGCTGAAAAGAAGAGGGCCAGGGCAGCACCCGCCATCCCGAACAGCGTCGCCGTGAGAAGCGATCTTCGCAGGGCGAATCTTATCACCCCTCGCGCCAGATCGAGCCTGCCGTTGGCTCTATAGGCGGGCACGAAGCGCAACAGGGACACATTGAACCCAAGCGTTGCCAGATAGGCGAGCACGGAGGTCCAGGCCAGAACGTAGGCATATATCCCGTAGTCGTGAGGCCCGATGAGGCGCGCAATGGCCAGCTGTGCAAGGCTGGTCAACCCGGCACCCCCGATATAGATCAAGAGGGCGAAGACGCTCGCCCTCGCGAGCCGCGAGCCGACGTCCTTGTTTCGCCGGGGCGTTGCTATTGGAAGAGCGCCGGTTGGATGGCCCGAAGACTTTCGAGACACGCGACTATCGATTGCCGCAGCATGCGCAAGTGGTGCGCTTTCCTTTTGGTCTCGATTTGCAAATCCTTTATCCATCCGTGAAAGCGTGGAAATGATTTGCTTCTCGACCTTACAAACACTTTTGAGCCCTGATTGACTGTCGGCGTTCTCGACGGAAACGACATTTCGGCCGGAAATCGCGAGGAGATCGTTTATCGATTCGAACACGCCAAAGGCGCTCATATTCACGTCCAAGTCGGCCTCGAAAATCCGCTCCGCCGGCGGCTCGTGCCTCATTCGATGTCGGAGGCGACTTTCCACGACCGCAGATGGCACCACCAGCCTTACGGTGAGATCGGCAGGCGGCGCGAGATTGAGCGCCTTTTCGAGCGCTTCGCGGTCGGTGCCCCCATTGAACATCGCCAGCGATCCAATCGCTTGAACGTATCCTTGATCGAATATCACAATTTCGGGCGATTGCTTCGCGGAGCCCCAGCAATGCGAAAGGTGCAAGATATATCGCCAAATCCGGGCGCGCCATATTCGGTTCTTTGGCGGTATCAACCTCACCATCGACACCGAACTTGAAATATCGTCCAGTCGCCCGATCGACGACAGAAATATTCCCATAGTCGAGAATATCGCCGATGCTATTCTGGAGACGAAGAGAATAATCCCAAGGTCGAAGCTTCCGGCCCTGGTGCTGGGCTGATAGCTGAGAGCGACCTTGGCGTGATAGCCTTTCCCGCGCAACTGCTGAGCAAGCGCATGCGCCAACGTTGTTTTGCCGGATCCCGGCGGTCCGAAAAATTCAATTATCATTCTGGGGCAAGCCCGATTGTTGCAACGCGGTTGGTTCCTTGTGGCATTCTTTGAAGAGCGCCGACGCGATCCTCATCAAACCCTCTCCAACAGCAGGTCGGCGTTGTCCTCGAGCCTGGAGCCGGCGTACCTCTTTAAGTTCACTTGGGTGAGCACGCTCCCGACTGGAACGGCGACGGATCCACCGGCCCGGAGCGACTCCAGAACGCCACGGGCGATGCTGCGCCTCGTCTTGGCCCAGCGAACGGCAAAAAGCACGGCATCGGCCCAGCGCTTCAGGAGCCTGGTCTCGGGGCCGCCTAGTCCCAACGGCCCGTTGATGATGACGACGTCGTAGACCGAGAGCAGTTCTTCGGTGAACTGGGATTTGTCGACCGTGGACAGAAGCGTCAGCAGATCATCCGAAGGTGCTGGAGCGGCCATGAGATCGATGCCGATTTCTGGCATTCTGGTGATCGCATCCTTGAGCACGCAGCGTTCGCTCACATAGTCTCCAAACGATTTTTGAGCCTTGACGGTGCCGAATTCGCCATGAAACTCGTTCGTGAGGCGCGCGTCCTTGCGGTCGAGGTCGAGGAAAAGCACCCTTCCTCCCAATCGCGTTGCGGCCAGCGCCAGGCTCCACGCCAACTCTGTCTTGCCATCGTCCAGGATGCTGGACGTCACGAGGACGATGTGCGGCGGCTGCCCTCTTCCCTGAGTTGGCGCCGCAGTGACCAGAAGGGATGTCGCCGCGCGACTGAATGGCGAGTTCTGCTGGCCCAGAACCAGATGCCGCAGTTGTCTGGCATGAAGTCCCGAAACCTTGGGAAGCAGTCCTACGCACGGGATACCAAGCTCGGCTTCGGCTTCAGCTTCGCTGCGCAAGGTCTGGTTGAACATGTGACGGACCAGCACGAAGACCGCCGCCATCAGACCAAATACGATCATGCCGGGTGGAATCAGGAAAATTCTCGACAGGGTACTGGGATTTGACGGCGGCCATGCCGTCGACAGGACCGCTACGCCTGGCGAGGGAGCGGCAATACGCCGTATCAGGTCCTGCTGCCGGCTAAGCAGCTCGTTGTAGTGCTGTGTCACGATGGCGACCTGCGGCTCTAGGGCACGCAAGCCGGAAAGCTGGCTCGCAGTGTCGGCCACGGCCGCGTCCAGCTCCCTCTTGCGGTCCTCGAGAGCCGCAACCTGGGCGCGGTAGACGTTTGCCTCGGCGGCGATGCGCGCGATGCCCTGCTCTATCTCACGGTTGATCGCCGTGACCAGATCGCCGTCCGCGGCGGCGCCCGACTGACGTGCCAAGAGGTCGGCCAACACAGGCGATCGGATTTCTTCAGCAATCGCCGATGCAGGGGCACCCGCCTTTCGCAGGTCCTCGATATGGCGAAGGCGCGATTCCGAGGCGGAAAGATTGGCTTTCGACAAGAAAATCTGTCGGCCAAGCTCCGCTGTCTCATTGGCTGCGTTGTTGGCCGCGCTTTGATCAACGGCGCCATGCGTCAGCCGGTACGTCTCCAGCCGATCGGTCGCGTCGACCAGGTCCCTTTGTACTTGCGGCAGGTTGGCGATCAGCGATTCCAGTTCGTGCTGATCCGATGCACGCCGCTTCTGTACGAGATCCTCGATATACACCTGAGCGAACGTGTTCGCGACAAGCGCGGCACGCGCCGGACTGGTATCGGTGAAGCCGATGGTGATGACGCGCGAGCGCAGCTCTTGTCCGACCCTCATCCCGCTCCGCAGCGCCTTCAGCGCGGCGGCATCCGCAGCCCCCTGATTATCCGCCGCCGGCTTATCCTTCGACCCGACCCGGCTCAGCAGATCGCTCATGAACGAGCCTGAGGTGGGCGGGACGGCACTGATGCCGCTTTTTCCTGCGGCATCGGCCGCTTCCGGTTGACGCAGTGCCGTCAGAACTCGACGCAGGTGGGCTTGCGACGAGAGCATCGTCAGATGGTCATCAATGCTCGAATCCAGCGAGTCCTGAGCGGTCGCCGTAGCGTTCGAAGTGCCGGTGCTCGGGGCGTCGATGATGATCTGAGTCGTCGCCTCGAACAGCACCGGACGAGCAAGGCCCGCGAGGCCGGCCAGTATGCCGCCCAGAAGGGCTACGGCAAGCAAGAGCCATTTTCCCGTCGCCAGGGTGACGACGAGCTGGCGGAAGGGAGACGGCGGTTGCATGGGCTCGCGCGGCGGTCGCCTCATCCGCAGATTGGTGTCAACCGTAGCGACGGCCATCTGCGTAGCACGAGGAAGCCTGGCGCGGCTGGCTATGGAACCTTCCATTTCAATCCCCTGTCAGTTCGATATCGTAAGAAGCGCGCGTTGCCGGCGCCGATGGCCGCATGGCTTCGTTGCGCCATGCCTGGAACATCAGCAGCGGCCACAAGTCACGGAAATGATCGTGGTTTCCACGCAGATGATCGCGCCAGCATGCGTCGACCTTCGCACAGTCGATGACCCCGTCTGCGGACAGGCGTGTCGTGGCGATGATGTCCGTTGCCCAGTCGCGCAGGGGCCCTCTCAGCCAGGCTCCGACCGGAACGTCGAAACCCTGCTTGGGACGATCGACCAGTCGGCGCGGCACATAACGATCGAGGAGTTGGCGCAGTATCCATTTGCCCTTGCCACTTCGAACCTTGGCATCGGCTGGCAGGCGCCACGCGAATTCAACGACGCGATGGTCCAGGATCGGGCATCGCCCCTCGAGGCTGTTGGCCATGGTGGCGCGGTCGAGCTTCACCAGGATGTCGCCGGGGAGATAGCCGGTCATGTCGTCGAACAGGAGGCGCGACAGCAGGTCGTCGAGCCCTGGCGCGCTGGCATTGGATGCCGCCGGCTTGTGATGAAGAAGCTTGTTGGTCGAAGATTCCGTCAGCCGCTGAAGCAGTTGGTCCTCATCTGCCGCCGCGAACAGGCGGGCGAGGCGGTTCAACCGGTCACCGCGCAATCCGTGCCGCATGGTCGCCGAAAGCGGCAGGCTGCCGAAGATGTCCTTCTGGGAGGCCTGGGCCAGTAATCCTGCCCCCGCCGCCAACATCCGCCGAAATGATGATGGCAGCTCATGCTGCCTTTTGAGGCGGGTTGCCAGGAAGTGTCGAGAATAGCCTGCGAAGCACTCGTCGCCGCCATCGCCCGACAGAGCCACGGTGACGTGTCGCCGGGCGAGGCGCGACACCAGCAGCGTCGGTATCTGAGACTCGTCGGCGAACGGCTCGTCCCAGATCCTTGGAAGTTCCGGAACGACCTCGAGCGCCGCGGCCGGTGAAAGATGAAGTTCCGTATGGTCGGTGCCCAGATGCCGCGCAACCTCGGCCGCATGAGGAGCCTCGTCGAACCCGCTCTCGCCGAACGCTATGGTGAACGTGCGAACGGGCTTCGGGGACTGCGCCTGCATCAGGGCGACGACCGTCGAGCTGTCAATTCCACCCGACAGAAAGGCGCCAAGCGGCACATCGGCAACCATTCGTTCTTTGACGGCAAGGCGAAGCAGGCCGTCGAGTTCGGTCGTAAGGTCCTCGTCGCTGCCGGCGATCGGATCCCGCTGCGCCTTGCAGGCGACATCGGCCAGCGACCACCAGCGGCGAATGCGATGCGCAAGCGAGCCGGCGCCACGGGCATTGGCGAAATCCTGCGCCGTCACCGACAGGACTGAACCGGGCGGCAGCTTGAACACGCCCTGCCAGATGCAACGGTCATCCGGCACCCACCCTTTCGAAAGCATCGTCGCCGCCGCGTCGACATCGAGTTCCGGGGCGAATCCCGGGAAACAGTTGATCGCCTTCAGCTCCGAGGCGAAGACGAGCGCTTCACGTGTCGAGGCGACATAGAGCGGCTTTTTGCCCATTCGGTCGCGGGCGAGGTGGAGAATCCGGTTCTTCAGATCCCATAGCCCGAAAGCGAACATGCCGGCGAAGCGCGCAAGTGCCGCCTCCAGGCCCCAGCTCTCGATCGCGCACAACATCACTTCCGTGTCGCTGGTGCCGCGGAAATGGTGCCCCGCCCCTTCCAGTTCGCGGCGCAGATCGAGAAAATTGTATATTTCGCCATTGAAGGTGATGACATACCGGCCGCTCGCGGAGTGCATCGGCTGGCGACCAGCCTCCGACAGGTCGACGATGGCCAGACGCCGGTGCCCGAACGCGATCCCGGCTTCACGGCTCATCCAGAACGCCTCGCCATCGGGCCCCCGATGACGAAGGGCCGTCATCATCGGCCCGATCGTCCTGAGCGCGTTCGTATTGGCTGCATCGGGCGCCAAGAGAATTCCGGCGATCCCACACATTCTAATATCTCCTCTGGCGAACGATCGCGGGGACCGCCTGCGGCGTTCCGGCAACAAGGCAGAGGGTCAGACAGAACCACACGATCGGATGGCGAATGATCAGGTGCGGAGCACTGAAGACAGCGATCGATGCCACGAGCGCCACGAGCGAGTCCTGTCTCGCACCCCAAGCGGACAAGCCGGCCGAGCCGAGGATCCAGAGCAAGGCCAGGACTGAAATCAGGCCACCCTGAGTGTAGAGGTCGAGAATCGTGCTATGGGCCTCGAAAGGGCGCGGCAGAAACTGCTGATCGACTGTGTTGGGACGATCAAGGTGCGGGCCTGGTCCGAGACCCAGCGATCCGGATCTTGCTCCCTTGTCCAATGCCTCGTCCCAAAGCTGGAGGCGAAGCGCCGCGGTTTCCGCGGTTGCTTCCCCGCCCTTGTCCTTGGTGAGGCTCATGGCGAAGTTCTCGGCGTTGGCGGCCTCGCTGAGGGCATAAGGCGTGATGGAGACTGCCAATGGAAGGAATGCGATGGTGAACAGGAGGGCCAGTTGCCGTGAAAGGCTGACCTTGCCGCCGTCGCTCGTGAGCCATGCCCGAATCCTCAGCCCAAGAAGGATCAGGCAGGCCAGGATCGTCGTGTAGAGATAGGTATCGCTCTTTGTCAGCCTACCGACGTAGACGGTGAGGATCAGGCTGGACAGCCCGAGCCATCTTCCCCATGGATTGCTGGTGGTTGTGGCAAGATGCAGGGCCAGGGGGCCGAGGAGCGCGCAGTAGAGCGCAAGCTGGTTCGGATTGTCAGACCAACCGCAGAAGCGGTCCCAGAACCAGGGGTGGACGCCAGACTGATGGATCCAGCCGAAACCAAGCCCCACCTGAACGACAAAGCCTGCATTCGCGACAGCGATCATCCACCAGGCGATGCGGCGTAAACGCGAAGCTGCGTTGGGTTCCGCGGCAGCCAGGCAGGTAACGCAGACCAACAGCACATACGCCATCGTGTCATGCAACAACGGATCAAGGAACAGCGTGGTCGTCATAAAGCCGATGATGGAACCCACGCCCAGGGCAAGCGTCAGGATCACCCAGAAACAGGCAAGTTTGGTGAGGGCCGGCGTAACCTCCAGTCGGCCGCCGGCAAGGATGCGGGTGATCGACAGCAATATCCAGAGCGTGAGGAACAGTTCGCTGTAGCCGAACGGCAGCCCGGGGATGCTGAGCTGCACCGCGTAGGACATTGTGATGCCGAAGGCCAGGATCACATCACGGATCATTGCCGCGCCTCACCCAGTCGGGGGGCCCGCGCACCCTCTTCCCGCAAGATCACGGGCGCGGGCCGAGCAAGACTGCCGCGGTATTTCCAACCGAGGACCGTCTTGTACAGATCGCAGTACTGGTCGACGACCCACGACAGGGAAAAGCGTTCCCGCACGAGGCCGACGGAACGGCTGCCCATGATCTTGCCACGGGCGCGGTCGGACAGAAGATCGACTATTCTTGACGCCAGGCCATCGGCATCGCGCGGCGCGACAAGGTAGCCATTCCAGCCATCTTCAACCACGTCGTTGCAGCCGGGCATCCTCGAGGCGACGATTGGCAATCCGGACAATCCCGCTTCCAGTAGGACCCGCGGAACACCCTCGCGATACTGTGTTGGAAACGCGAACAGATCCGCCATGCCAAGGAGAGCTGGAACGTCCCGCCTTGGCCCCAAGGCGACGACGTAAGGAGCATATTGCTCGATATCGGACCTGCTGACCGCGAACGGGCCTTCAGAGTCCTGCGGACCAACCAGCACGAAACGCGCATTGGGCCTCTCGGAGAGGACGCGGGGAACCGCCTTGATCAGGGTCGGAATCCCTTTCTGGCGAGTCAGCCGACCGACAAAGATTATGACCTCGGCCGATTGAAGCCCAAGCTGCTCGCGCATGGCGGCGGCCGAAGGGCCACGGTACCTTGCCGTCGAGAATGCATTTGGGTCGATGCCAGAACTCCGGATCAGTCGCCCTTTGCCGCGACCCACCAGCCGATAGCGGTCGAAAAAGGCCTGATCGTCACGGTTCTGGAAGACCGTCATGGCTGTCCAAAGTGACGCCAGCCCCTGAAGGCCACAAAAGACCGGACGCAGCGCCAGCGCCCGCGGTTCCCGCGACGAGAATGTCCAACCAAGCCCATTGATGGTGCGAATGACCGGAACCTGCCCGCGCACGGCCAGAGGCGTCAGGAGGTTGGGCTTGGTGTCGAAACTCTGAACAATGTCGGGACGCAAATCGGACATTAATTTGCGGATCGCGCCGATAGCGCCCCATTCTCCACCGCCACTGGCAAAGCGGTCGAACCCAAAGCGGCGATGTGGAATGCCGTGAGGTGAAAAGGCGTCTCCTACATCGCTCGAGACGGCGGTGACCCGAAAGCCCCTTTCGCGCAGCGCCAGGAGGAACGGAATTCTAAGCCGGTGATCCTCGCCTCCTATGCAAACCAGATGTGGACTCATCCTGTCCCTCCTGGATGCCGGCAGAATCCCAACCGCGCAAAGCCGTTGGCCCTGTGATCTGTTCACGGCCCGGCTTCATCGCCCCAGTACGCACAACACCCAGCCTCACGCTAGGAGCAGGCTTGCGCGTTGTCCTCGTCTGTTTGAATGAAGCAAGGAATTGGGCGATGCGGCGATGCCGTGGCGACCGCTGTCGGGTCGATGAGTTGAGCGGGTACTCATTCGTTCTAACGATGCCATGGCCGGCATGGTCGCGTACGACACGGCAAAGCCAATCAGCAAGACAAGGGGGCTGTGTTGGAGACGTCGGGCTACCCGCGTTTAGAAAGCCGTTTTCGACGTGCCTTGCCATCCGTTGGCGGACCGACAACGGATCAAGATGTTGTGATAACTCGCAACACCAGCCCTCCAGACGGCTTCACATGGAAACAGGCCTCCACCCGCCCTCTGGACATGGATGGACCAACCACCCGTGCGTTCCCGCGGATGGGCGAAGACTTCTCCGAAAAATCGGCGTTCTCTCATCTGGAGCGGGTCGTCGAAAGATACCCGGACAAGATCGCGATCAGTGACGGCTCTACGTGCCTCAGCTTTTCGGAACTGCTCAACGCAGTCCAAAACCTGGCGGGTGCAATTGCCGGCTCGACCCCACCAGGCAAGGCGGTGGGGATTCTAGTCGGAAATACCCTCTGGTATCCGGTGGCCATGCTCGCCGCCATGCGGGCCGGCAGGCCCGCCGTGCCATTGAACCCCCGGGATCCATTTCAGCGCCTCGCGGCAATCTCCACCAGCGCGCGGCTGGCCGCGATCATCAAGCCAGGGCCGGGCAAGCCGGCAGGCTGGCCGGATGCCCCATCGGTTGAATGGATCGACGCGGCAAGTTGCACGGCCGCAACGCCGGGTGGCGGCCTATCGGCGTTGCCGTCCGAAGTGCCGGTCGATGCTCCGGCAATCGTTCTGTACACGTCAGGCAGCACCGGGGCGCCGAAAGGCGTCGTGAACAGCCAGCGGGCGATCCTCCAACGCGTTCAACAATACGTGGATGCCTGCCATTTCGGCCCCGACGACGTGTTCATGCCGCTGACCGGGCCGGCGACGATCGCGGGATGCCGCGAAATGATGACCCCGATGCTGTGCGGCGCCACATTGTACCTCTCGGATATAGAGAGCGCCGGTATTCGCGCCGCTCGCGACAATTTCGAGAAATGGCAGGTGACTGTCGTCTATCTCGTGCCGGCGCTGCTGCGTGTGTTGATGAATGGTTCTGCGCCCAACACATTCTCTTCCTTGCGGATCGTGCGGGTCGGCGGAGAAAAGATTCTGTGGTCCGATATCGATCGGCTGCGCGCCAGCGTTCCCGAGTCCTGCCTTGTCCAGATCAGCTATTCGTCCACGGAAACGACGGGCACGCAATGGTTCTTGCCGAAGGGCTATCAGGAACGCGGCGCAACGGTCCCGGTTGGCTTCGTGCTGCCCGGCATCGAATACGCCATCGTGGATGACAATGCATGCGAGGTCGCCGCGGGCGATGAAGGAGAGTTGCTGATCAGAAGCAACTACACCACGCTTGGCTACTGGGCGGATGGGGAAAACGTCCCTCTTCAGGCGAACTCCGGCAATCCCCTGCTTCGAACCTTCGCAACGGGTGATCTGGTCAAGGTCGACGACACGGGAATGATGTGGATCGTCGGACGAAAGGGACGCCAGATCAAAATAAACGGAAGGCGGGTCGAACCTGCCGAACTGGAACTCGTCCTGCGCCGGGCGCCTCAGGTGGATGATGCCGTTGCGGTGGTGACGGACTCGAACGAACTGGTGGCCTTCGCCGTCCCCGCCGGACCTGGCGGAAGCGAGTTCATCGCCGAATTGCGCGACCTGATCAGGACGGCCCTGCCGCCGGCGGTTCACCCGACGCGCCTGCACAGTGTTGCCGAGATACCGCGGCTCAAAGGCGGCAAGGTCGACGGTGTCAAGCTGCGGGAACTGGATCGCGCACTGAACCCGCAAGACGCCCAGAACACGCCCATGGCCCGGGAGACGGCAAACCCGCTTGATATCGAAGGCACCGCGGCGGCCGTATGGGAGAGGATTCTCCCGGGTAAAAGGGCAGTTGGCAGCCGCTGGGACGATGCCGGCGGCGATTCATTGAAATTGCTGCAATTCGTCATGGAACTGGAGACCGCCCTGGGGCGGGAACTCAACCTGGACGCGTTCACGGTCGGGATGAGTTTTGCCGATGTCGTCCGGGCAGCGTCTCCAGGGCAAGTCACAAGCAGCTCGCTTGTCGAGGCTTCCGACCCGAGACCCGTTTTGTTCATCGTGCCCGGATCGATCGGCTACGGTCCGAGTCTGGCGGCCTTCGGTGCCGAGATCGGCAATGTCGCCAGGGTTGTTGCCGTACGCTACGGGGATCTGAACGATCTGCTGAAGGGACATGGCACGATACCGAGGATGGTGGATGCGGTTGTCGACCAGATCAGCCAGGCCCAGCCCGATGGCAATGTGAAGCTGATCGGCTATTCGCTTGGCGGCGGCGTCGCCTTCGAGGTTGCCGCCAAACTTGTTGCCGCCGGTCGGTCGGTCACGTTCCTGGGAATCCTCGACACCAATATCGGGCCTGGACAGCACAACTATCGTGAAAGACTGGCACGCACCGCCCAGCGCATCCGCACGCATCGAGTGACGGTGGATCGCATGATTTTGCGGGCCCTGGCAAAACTGTTTGCCCAATTTGGCGCCGAGGCTGTGCTTGCGAGGGGGATCGACTGGCTGAAATGGAGGAGCTTCGCCAGAACACGATTCATCTTGCGCCTTGAGCTCGAAGAAGTCCTGCGAATGCGCGCATTTGGCCAGTGGCTCGCGCAACCGAAGCCCACATTGCCGATTACCGCCACCCTGTTTCGATGCAGGCGCACAGGCGTTCCGTCGGACCTTGGCTGGAGCGCATTCGTCACCGGCCTGAACATAGTTCCGATCGTCGGCGGGCACCTGGACATGCTCGTCGAACCTTATCTCAGCCACAACCGTCCGCTGATAGAGAGAGCCTTTGCGGTGAGCGGCGCATAGTGGTGATTCGCGCATCCGGAGGCTGAATCGAGACACGACGCTCGTGTGTCTTGCTGACGGATCCACAACAAATCGGCTGGCGCTGCGGCTGTAACGAGAACAGCCCGATCCTGCGTCGCCGCGCTGAAATATCCCTAAACAATCAACAAGTACCAGGACCAGGGCAGCCTTCCGGTCGCATAGGCTTTCCTTGCCATGATCAACGATTCTATCAATGGGCGCCGGTATTTGATTTGGCCCTAATATATCCTTTCCAATAGGCAGGCATGGGGCGCCACCGAATCGGACGAAGGATATTTGCATGACAACCCTCCACTATGCCTCGGGTGGGTCGGCCTCCGAGGTCGCAACCGCCGGGTTCAATCTTGTCGACGTTTCATCCGTGGACGAACTCAACGCCTTGCCGGCTGGCACGAAAGGTCTGGTCTGGCTCAATGAAGCCAATGGCGCAACCTCGTCATTCATTGACAAAGTGACGCCCTTTATCGGCAATCCGAAGGTGTTCGGCTTCTTCCTCGTCGACGAGCCCGATCCCACGGGCAAATGGGGAACCTTTGCCACGGCCGACAATCTGAAGGCGGAATCCGACTGGATCCATACCCACCTGCCCGGCGCCAAGACCTTCATCACCATGATGAACATGGGGTCTTCGGCTAATCCCGATTTTTCAAACACCTTCAATCCCGCCAACACGCATATCGACTATTACGGCGTGGATCCCTACCCGGTGCGTACCGGCACGAGCACGGTCGACTACAACATGATCGACAGGACCGTGGCCGCGGCGGTCGCCTCGGGCGTGCCGCTCAGCC
This sequence comes from Mesorhizobium intechi, assembly GCF_002879535.1. Lineage (GTDB taxonomy): Bacteria > Pseudomonadota > Alphaproteobacteria > Rhizobiales > Rhizobiaceae > Mesorhizobium > Mesorhizobium intechi. Next base: position 49,108 of record NZ_PNOT02000169.1, on the reverse strand, counting down.
AGATCGTTCCGGTTTACCAGACGTTCGGCGGCGGCAATTTCACCACCGATACGGGCGGCCAATATGTTCTTCCCAGCGTCGCCCAGGAGCAGACCATGCTGGACCACTGGGCCAAGGTAGCGCCATCGCCCGCCTTCGACTACGCCTATGCGTGGGGCTCTCAACAGGGTGACACCGCGCTTGGCGACTCGCCGGCGCTGCAGGCCCTCTTCCTTCAGCACAATCTGAGCACCACCAGCGTGCCTTCGACCGGTGAAACGACTCCGCCCACCAGCACGGTGCCCCCGCCCAGTCCCGTGCCTTCGAGCAGCGATCACACTTTCTACGGCACGGGCGGCGCGGATGTGCTTCACGGCACCACCGGCGCCGACACGATGATCGGTGGCGGCTACAATGACACCTACTATGTCAACAACGTCGGCGACAAGGTGGTGGAACTGTTGGGCGGCGGCAACGATACTGTGCTGGCATCGGTGAGTTACGCGCTGACGGCCGGCTCGGAGATCGAGCACCTCGCCATCACGAGCAGGTCCGGCACTACGACCATGAACCTCAAGGGAAACGAGTTCTCCCAAACCATAGACGGCAACGCCGGCAGCAACGTCATCAACGGCGGTGGCGGGAAAGACGTGCTGACGGGAAATGGGGGCAAGGACTTCTTTTTCTTCAATGCCGCCCTCAAGACCGGCAATGTCGACAAGATCACCGATTTTAACGTGGCTCAGGACAAGATCGTGCTCGACCACAGCGTGTTCACGGGCCTTCAAGCGGGCGCCCTTCCAACCTCGGCATTCCACGAGGGCAGGGGTGCGCACGACAGCGGCGACCACATCATCTACAACAGTTCGACCGGCGCCCTGTCTTTCGACAGCGATGGCGTGGGTGGCGCGCATCAGATCCAGTTCGCCACTCTTTCTCCGCATCTGTCTTTGAATGCGTCGTCGTTCATCGTAGCGTGAGCCTTGGGGAACGTCAGACCCGGATCACCAGGGTCTGACGTTTTCTTGAACATATCTCGGCGGAACGAAATCGCTCCAACCCGCATTAATCCGCCATGAGCGCTCGGGGCATCGAATTTCTACAGAAATGGGTGGAGGATAATGTGCCACCCTATTCGCAATCCGATCCGACCCTTGCGGCAAAACTCGCCGACCAGGTGACGGCGGACGCCATCAAGGCGGGAATTCGCCCCGAGGAAATCTCGGAAGAAGTCGGAAGCATGTTGACCACCATGCTTGAAGTGCTCGACCAACGCGATACGACATGATTGCGATGACCGCGCGGCCGGTCGCGTTGGCGACGCCGTACGGGTCCATGGTCGACCCGCCTACCCGCCTCGCCGAAGAGAGCGCCACCAAGTCCTTGATCGCCAGCCAATCCAATGGTTGGCTTTTGTCGCCTTGGTCAGCCGGGGACGGTCTCGTGCTCTTTCAAGACTTGCCCGATGACCTTGTCGAGGTCGTGAGGTTCAGCACCGTTGACTTGCATCAGGGGCCATCCGTCCTGACGCAAGCATTTGCCGATCTCCCTTGAGATATCGGCCTGCCTCAAGCCTCTTTCCACGCCGAGTTCAAACAGGAGGACCTCCAGGAGCGGTTGCTGCGCATGCCGATCCATGAGACGGCGGCGCAATGTTTCCTGCGGCGCATCGAGCTGGATAAGGAGGTCTGGTCGCGGCATGAACGCCAGGCAGTCACGAACCGCGTCGATGCTTGGAGTTCGCGCCAGCACAACCAGCGCGCATAAAGCCTGGACCAGGCCCTCCTCGAAAATAAAATAGCCTTCCGATTGCTGCGCTTGACGCCACGACTCGCACAGCAGGGCGATATCGACCTTCATGCGCCATGACCATGTGCGGCTTCGTAGTGGGATTGACGCCAGAAGCCGCGCCGCGACACCATCCTTCGGCAGGGTCGACAGCAAGACCGGGCCGGAGGTGGCAATCTTTTTGCCAATGCGCCCAATGCCATGGCGAACTTCCGGACCATCGTCCTGGGCCGACCCATATTCAATCAGGCGGTAGCCGTTCACTGTCTTCACGTTGATGCCGTGTTTCGCCATCCCCTGGCAGAGGCCGCGAAGAAGTGTGGTCTTGCCTGCACCGGGCGGTCCAAACAACTCGATGATCATCACGCAATACCCAAATGTCTCCGAGCAAGCCGTCATGCGCCTGCTTATCAAAGCTTAGCCGGATTACGAGCCACACCAACGTTCATTCGAATGACCTTTCATATATGCCGGAGGCACGCGGCATTGGCCCTTGGCAAGCGTCTCAAGATCGGGGACCTTCGGGCGGACCGGCCGTTACTGAAGGGGAATTGGACAGCTTCCTCGAGGCCGCCGGCGGGAAAGCGCTGTCTGATCGAGATCGAGGCATCATCCGAATGATTGATGAAAAGATTTCGATGGCGAGTGATGGTCGACGTTCAGCTTGGTGGGGCCCTGAATGTCTTCAGCGTATTTGCAGTCTGAAGCGGTGCATGAAGATCTGCTGGTGGATTGTCGACCGACGACGACCCGCGGGTGGTCGGATATTCCCGAATATGCTCTTGACCAAGGGGGGCCCCTCTGGCGCTCCTATCAGCGGATGGGCGCCGGTTTTGCCGACATTCCCGTCTTCGATCACCTTAGAAACGTCGCAACGCAATATCCCGACAAGCTCGCGATAGACGACGGCGCCAATCGCCTGACTTATTCCGAGCTTTTCCGGGCTGTCGAGACATTGGCGCACCGAATCGCTGCCGTCGTTCCCGAAGGACAGGCGGTCGGAATCCTTCAGGCCAACTCGGCCTGGTACGCCGTGGCCTTACTGGCGAGTATGGCGGCCGGGCGGCCTTCGGTTCCCCTCAACATGAGAGATCCGGGCTCTCGGATCATCGAGATTGTGAATGCCGCACGGCTCGGCGCCATCATAGGCGCTGGAAATGTTCGCCTCATCGATTTGCCGCAGCAAGTCCTATGGATCGATATTGCGGCTGGCGTCGCGCCGAACGGTCAACAGGCATCACAGCAGCCACAGCTCGCTTCGGTTTCCGTCGATGCGCCAGCAATGGTGCTTTACACATCAGGTAGCACCGGACGCCCCAAGGGCATCGTCAACAGCCAACGCAGCCTGCTGTGGCGGGTCCGGCAATATGTCGACGCGTGCCATATCAACGCGGATGACGTTTTCCTGCCGCTGACCGGGCCTGCCACGATTGCCGGTTGCCGGGAGATCTTTACGGCACTGCTGACGGGCGCCACGTTGCACCTTCTCGAGGTCGAGGCGGTCGGCCTCCGCGCAGTCCGTGCTCGGGTTCAAGCCGAAGGCGTGACGATCGCCTATCTTGTGCCGGCGCTGCTTCGGGCACTGTTGACCGAGGCCCCCGTTGACGCTTTCCAGTCGCTCAGAGTGGCACGGATCGGTGGTGAGAAGGTATCGTGGACGGACATCGCCTTGCTGCGCAAAGCCGTTTCGGACCAGTGCCTGATCCAGATCGGCTACTCGTCAACCGAGACCACCGGCTCGCAATGGTTCCTGCCGCAAGATTGGCCGGAGCAAGACGCATCGATCCCCGTCGGCAGGCTGCTTCCCGGGATGGCATTCGCTATTGTCGACGAAGCAGGACACGATGTCGGGACAGGCGAGAGTGGAGAGCTTCTGATCAAAAGCCCCTATGTCCTGCTTGGTCATTGGGAGAACGGCGTCGTCATTCCCGCGCGGCCGGACCCGAACGATCCCGGTGTGCGGGTTTTTGCGACCGGCGACCTCGTTCGGCTGGGCGACGATGGCCTGTTGCGCATCGTCGGCCGCAAGGGGCGCCAGATCAAGATCAATGGTCGACGCGTCGAGCCCGCCGAGCTCGAACGGGTCCTGCGTTGTGCCCCTTCGGTGGCGGATGCCGTGGCAATCGTGACGCCGGCCGAGGAACTCATCGCATTCGCGGTTGCCCAGCGCTTCGCCGGGGCTGCTTTCGCCGAGGAGCTTCGTCAGCTCGTCAAAACGACGTTGCCGGCGCCGCTGCGTCCCTTGCGGTTGCACACTATCGCGGAGATTCCGCGCTTGCCGGGAGGTAAGGTAGACCTGGCAACGCTCACCGAAATGGATCGCACGGAGAAAAAGACCGCGCCGGCCGTCCAGCCGCCCACTGCCCGGCCGCTCCCCGCAGGAGGCCAACTGAATACAAGGCAAGTGGTGCAGCACGCGTGGATGCAGGTTCTCAACACGGGCGCCGCGGCGGGAAATTGGGATGAGGCAGGGGGAGATTCGCTGCAGCTGCTGCATTGCGTCATGGCGATCGAGAGCGCCATAGGGCAAGAGCTCGGCCTCGAGGCCTTCACCGTCGGCATGAGCTTCGACGAGATGGTTGAGGCGGTGCTCTCCGCGCAGGCGGGCGAACGACACGCGAAGAAGCATCACCCTCCGGTTCTTTTCCTGTTCCCAGGGTCCGTCGGCTATGGTCCGAGCCTGGCTGCGTTCGCAGCCGCCATGGGCAAGGTCGCCCGGGTGAACCCCATTCGGTATCCTGGCCTCGCCGCGATATTGGACGGACACAGCAGTCTCTCTGCCATGGCTGCCGCCGCGGTCGAGCAGATACACCGCGCCCAGCCTGACGGCCCTGTGCGACTTCTCGGCCATTCACTTGGTGGCGCGGTTGCGTTCGAGGTCGCGGCACGGCTTCTGGCGGCCGGTCGATCGGTAAGGTTCTTGGGTATCCTCGATACGAGCCTTCTGGACGAGCCGAGCAACCATTGGGAGACACTTACCCGCACATTCCATCGCATTCGCACCAATCGCATATCCGCCCACCGGATGGGTTGCCGGGCTCTTGCCAAGATCACCGTCGCCATGCGCTGCGAGGCGTATCTCGCCAGGATTCTCGACCGCTTTGGCAAGGGAGAGTTCAGCCCGACAAGCTTCAGAACCAAACTGGAACTGCAGGAAGTCTTGCGGGCGCGATCGTTCTTCCAGTGGCTCGCGGCACCCAAACCGGCGCTGCCCATCGCCGGCACCTTGTTCCGATGCCGTCGGGAGGGAATGCCTCGGGCCCTGGGTTGGGAAAGCGCTCTGGCACATTTGGACGTGGTTCCGATCATGGGCAACCACATCGACCTTGTCATAGAGCCCAATCTTGCCACCAACCGCCCGCTCATCGAGACGGCCGTCGTGCGGACCTACTCCCCGGCCGAGTCTCGCAAAAGGGAGGATCTGTCATCGACGTGATCTCACATTTCAGCAAGGACATGCTGGTGCTCGATACTCGTGCTGAGGTCGATCGCATCGTTGACACCTTGCGCAAGCAGGTTCTTGGCACGCTCCGCCGTCGCGGGGTGGTTGTCGGCCTTTCCGGCGGCATCGACAGCTCCGTCGTCGCAACCCTGTGCACACGGGCGTTCGGCAAAGACAGGGTCCTGGGACTGTTCATGCCGGAGCGCGATTCCTCCGGCGACTCGCTCAGACTTGGCCGCCGTGTCGCGGCACAGCTTGGCATTGAGAATATCCTGGAAGACATAGGCCCGGCAGTGGAAGCCGTCGGCGCCTACCGTCGGCAGATCGAGGCGATCCGGACCGTCGTTCCCGACTATGGCGACGGCTGGAAATGCAAGCTGGTGATCGAACCGGTTCTCGAGAGCAACGGCCTCAACATCACCCGGCTCACCGTCCAGGATCCGGAGGGCAAGGTCGACACGGTGCGTCTGTCGCCTGCCGCCTATCTGCAGATCGTCGCGGCAACCAACTATAAGCAGCGTCTGCGCAAGATGACGGAATACTACCACGCCGACCGCCTCAGATACGCGGTTGCGGGGACGCCAAACCGTTTGGAGTACGACCAGGGGTTTTTCGTCAAGCAGGGCGACGGAACCGCCGACGTGATGCCGATCGTCCACCTTTACAAAACCCAGGTTTATCAGCTCGCGGAATATCTCGGAGTGGACGAGGAAATCCGCCAGCGGGCACCGACCACCGACACATTCTCCATGGCGCAAAGCCAGGAGGAGTTCTACTTCGCGCTGCCCTATCATCTGATGGATTTATGCCTCTACGGCCTAAACCACGGGATCGCCAGCGATGAAGTCGCGGCGGTTGCCGGCCTCACCGAGCCCCAGCTGCAGAAGGTCTTCAAGGACATCGACGCGAAGCGGCGGGCCGCCCACTACCTTCACGCACGGCCTTTGCTCTCCGTGGAAATTGGCGAGGATTGACCGGGAATGTGCGGCATCGCTGGAATTGTGGCCCTGAACGCCGCGGCGGCTTCTCCTTCACGCGAGGCCCTGATGCGGATGGTGGGCGCGCTGGCGCATCGCGGGCCGGACGAGCGCGGCCTTTACCGCGACAAGCGTGCGGGGCTGGCGCATGCCCGCCTGTCCGTCGTCGATCTTTCCAGCGGCCAGCAGCCGCTTGCGGACACAGGCGATACGACCTGGATCGTGTTCAACGGCGAAATATTCAACTATGTCGAGCTGCGGGAGAAGCTGATTGCGCTTGGCCACCGCTTCCGAACCCGCAGCGACACGGAGGTCGCGCTGCATGCGTATCGCGCGTGGGGCGAAGCGGCCTTCGAGCGGATGAACGGCCAATGGGCAATCGCAATCTGGGACTCAATAGCAGGTCGTCTCGTCTTGTCGCGCGACCGGTTCGGCATTTGCCCCCTGCATTTTTGTGAGCATGCGGGCCGCCTTTATTTCGCCAGTGAAGTGAAGGCCATTTTCGCAGCCGATCCAACCATCCCTCGCGCGTTTGATCCTGCCGGCCTCGATCAGACTTTCACGCTCTGGACGATCGTTCCACCGCAGGGGGTATTTCAAGGAATCCACGAGCTCGTACCCGGGCATGTCCGCATCTACCAGGACGGCACCGTTCGCGAGCAGGTCTTTTGGCAGCCGTCCTATCCCGAGAATGGCGGAGCGCTGCAGGACGAGTTCACCGGGTCGTGCGATGACGCGGTGGACCGCGTGCGTGGCGCCCTCGAGGCCGCGACGGCACTCCGGATGGTGCGCGCCGACGTGCCTGTCGGATGTTACCTCTCGGGAGGACTGGACAGCTCGCTTGTGGCGACACTGGGAAGGCGCTTCGCGGGCCGACGCTTCCAGACATTCTCCTTGCGTTTTGCCGACGCCGAATATGACGAGACCCGCTTCCAGCGGCTGGTTGCCGAAGCAACCGGCAGCGAGCACCATGAGGTGGTGGTTTCGCGCGGCGATATCGCGGCAATCTTTCCTGATGTGATCTACCACACCGAGCGCCCGATCCTGAGGACCGCCCCGGCGCCGCTGTTCCTGCTATCGAGGCTGGTGCGCGAGCGTGGCATCAAGGTCGTGCTGACCGGCGAGGGTGCCGACGAAATGTTCGCCGGCTACGACCTGTTCCGCGAAGCCAAGGTCCGCCGATTCTGGGGACGCCAGCCGGCGTCGACACGACGCCCACGCCTCCTGGAGCGCCTCTACCCGTATCTCACCCGCTCGCCGGTGCAACAGCAAGCGATGGCGCGCCAGTTCTTCGGACGCGGGATCGAGGCTTATGACGCGCCCGGCTTTGCCCATGACACGCGCTGGCGCAGCACCGGCGCCATCAAGCGCCTGTTCTCCGCGGATCTGCGCGCCGATTCGCAGCGCCGCGATGCCGTGTCGGAGTTGCTTGGCCGCTTGCCCGCGGCGTTTTCGCGTTGGAGCCCTCTTGCGCAGGACCAGTACCTAGAGGTCCAGACGTTGATGTCGGGCTATCTGCTTTCCTCGCAGGGCGACAGGATGCTGATGGCTCACTCCGTCGAGGGGCGCTTCCCGTTCCTGGACGATGAACTTGTCAGGCTCGCGAATTCACTTCCGCCTTCCTACAAGCTGCGTGTCCTCGATGAGAAGCACGTGCTGAAACGCGTGGCGGAGCCGATCGTGCCCTCCGAGATCGTAACGCGCAAGAAGCAGCCGTTCCGAGCGCCCAATGCGCTTTGCTTCGTCGCCGACGACGCACCGGAATACATTCGCGAAGCGCTTTCGGAGACGGCGATACGCAAGGCGAATGTTTTCGATCCGGCTTCGGTCACGCGCCTGCTCGGCAAGTGCCAGGCGAGGACCGGTGACGGTGATCTTTCCAATGCCGACAACATGGCGCTCGTCGGCGTGCTGTCGACCCAAATCCTTCACCAGCAGTTTGTCGCGAGCTGTCCCAGTGCAACCCACGTGCGTGGGCTCAGCGTCGACATCGACCGCGAACATCGGGAGGAGCGCTTGCATGTTGCATGATGCCGTACCCCTGCTGCATGACTACCTCGCCCACTCCGCCGGCCGGCTTGGCGACAAGGTGGCGCTGGTGTGCGGCAAGCAACGTGTCACCTATGGCGAGCTCGAGGCGCGCGCCAACGCAATCGCCACAGATTTGGCCGCATCGGGGGTCGCGCGCGGCGACCGCGTGATGATCTTCGCCGACAACACCGTCGAGACGGTGGTGAGCTTCTGGGCTGTCCTCAAGGCGAATGCGGTGGTGTGCATCGTCAACCCACTGACAAAGAGCGACAAGCTTGACTATCTGCTCAACGACTGCCTGCCGGCGGCGCTGATCACGGACGCGCATCTGCACTCGATCTTCCGCGAACCGGCGCGCAGATGCCCGTCACTTGTGCGCACGATCGTTTCCGGATCGATCGATGAAGACGAGCTCTCCCGATTGCCGCAAGCCGTACGCTGGGACACCGCGGTCGCTGCCGGCGACGCGCCGCCGGCGCGGCGTTGCATCGATATCGATCTTGCCGCCATCATCTACACGTCGGGCTCGACGGGTGAACCCAAGGGCGTGATGCTGACGCACAGGAACATGATGACCGCGTGCGCGTCGATCGCTTCCTACCTCGAGCTTGCAGAGGACGAGGTGATCCTCAATGTCCTGCCCCTCGCCTTCGATTACGGCCTGTACCAGATGATCATGGCGTTTCGCACCGGCGCCCGGCTGGTGCTCGAACGTTCGTTCGCCTTCCCGGCGCAGGTCCTTGCGCTGATCAGGCAAGAGGGGGTTACGGGTTTTCCCGGCGTGCCGACCATCTTTGCGGCACTCTCCGAGCTCAAGTCCCTCAAGGACCAGGATTTCTCAAGCATTCGCTACGTCACGAACACCGCGGCGGCCCTGCCCCTCAAGCATATTCTCATGCTTCGGGAGCTGTTTTCGAGCGCACGCATCTATTCGATGTACGGCCTCACCGAATGCAAGCGTTGCACCTATCTGCCGCCGGAGGATCTCGCGCGAAAGCCGTTGAGCGTCGGGATCGCAATCCCGAATACGGAAATGTGGATCGTTGACGAACATGACAGAAGGGTCGACCCCGGCGTCGTTGGCCAGCTCGTCATTCGCGGCGCAACGGTGATGAAGGGCTACTGGGGCAAGCCCGAAGCGACGGCCAGGAAGCTCAAACCCGGCCCGCTGCCCGGCGAGCAGGTCCTTTACACCGGCGACTACTGCCGGATGGACGCGGACGGGTACCTCTACTTCGTCGGCCGCGGTGACGAGATCATAAAATCGCGAGGCGAGAAGGTGGCGCCGAAGGAAGTGGAGAACGTGCTTATGGATATTCCCGGCGTCAGGGAAGCAGCGGTCATCGGTGTTCCCGACGAACTCCTTGGGCAGGCGGTGAAGGCGTTTGTCGTGATGGAGAGTGGAAGAACCATCGGCGAAAAACAGCTGCAGATGGAGTGCCAGAAACGACTGGAAAATTTCATGGTTCCGAAGTCCATCGTCGTCGTGGCCAGCCTGCCGATGACGGATACCGGCAAACTCAAGAAAACGGCCCTGTCATAAGGTGGGCTCCGGGACGACGTCGTTTAATTCATGGTGTCTTATAGAGGGCGAATTCATGTTGACGATCAAGGACCGCACAGGAACCTACAGCGAGCAGATCCGCAGTTTCCTGGTTTCGAATTTCTACGTGAGCGACGTGAAGACATTGATGAACGACACGTCCTTGCTCGATCAGGGCATCGTCGACTCGACGGGAGTGCTTGAGATTATCGGCTTCATCGAGGAGACCTTTGGCATCATCGTCGAAGACAGCGAGCTCTTGCCTGAAAACCTCGATTCCATTCAAGGGATCGAGCAATACATCATCCGCAAGATGAACTGAATGCCGGCGTAAAGCCCGGACCGGTTCGCGCAGTTGCTCCGGCTTTCCGCACGCTCATGCCTGCGCCTTGGCTTGTCCCAGAACCACCCGGCCCTCGCCCGCTTCGTTCGACACGGCGCGGATGTTCTCGTATGCCTTGCCGCGCTCCAGCAGTGCCATCACCTGCCGGTCCTGGCCAAGGCCGACCTCGAAGAGCAGGGTGCCGCCAGGCCGCAAGTATCGTGGCGCGTCCTTCACCACCCGCATATGGATGCTCAGTCCGTAAGGGCCGGCCGCGAACGCTTCGCGCGGCTCGAGTTCGACCAGATGCGCGCGGTCGCCCTCTAGCCGCTTCTCCGAAATGTAGGGCGGATTGCAGACGATAATGTCGATCGTTCCGTCGAGCCCAAGGCCCGAGAGAGCGCCGAACAAATCGCCCTGAAGCACCGAAACGCGGTCAGCCATGCCGTGATGGGCGGCGTTACGGCGTGCCACGTCGACGCATCCATCGGTGAGGTCGCTCGCCCAAACACGTGCGGTGGGAATGTGGTGGGCGATGGCACACGCCAGATTGCCAGTGCCGCAGCACATGTCGACGATGCGCGGCGCCGGCAGGTTCATTTGATGTAAAACACCAAGGGCCGTCGTGCCCAGCAGTTCCGTCTCTGGACGGGGGACGAGCGCACCGGGCGCTACGAGCAACTCAAGTCCCATGAAAATGGCACGGCCCGTGCCATAGGCGTCGGCGACACTGAACTCTTTGCTCATGGCGAACCCGCTGGCTTAATCTTTCCAGTATAGCTGTTCGGCATTCCTGCGCCAGTCAAACCTGTCGTTGGACAACCCCGGCAAACTGCCATGCGATCAGTCTTTGGCACCCATGTCGAGCGCGACGATGACGGCATTCAGGCGCTCGGGTGTTGGATCGTTCTTCAGTCGCCGCGGATTGAAATGGCGGTGTCCGTTGTTGGGCATGGAGACGAGGCTGACGCTGGCCGAATTCGTTGTGAACGCGTAATCGGCGAGGAATGCGCCAGCAATTTCAGTCGGACCGCCGCGGTATCCGAGGTCACCAGGCGCGGCCAGTATTTCCTTGCGAGCGGTGAATTCGCGACAATTCGATTGAGGCCTGAGAATGTCCCGTGCGTTACGAACGTTCTGTGCCGGTGAGCGCGCGCTTCCAGCGGGGTATTGGCAATCGGCGGGGCAGTCCATCTGCATGCCTAAGCGGCGATTCTCAGCGACCGGGCCATGGTGAGCAGATCTTTGTTCTCGATCAAGGACTGCCCAGTTCATTGGGCTAGATTTTGAACCAGTTGAAGGGAGGCTAGGAGCAGGGAATGTTCTCTGCGAGGAGGGCAATGGCTTGGCCGGATATCCCGATTCGACGACTCGCCTCTGGTCCTTCTGTCGAATTGACAGTGTCATGATTGAAAGCCGACCTTGGCACGGAACCAGCGCTACCTTTGAAGCAGCGGTGGTCCGGGAGTTGAAGGAAGACTGGTTTAGTTGAAGGGAAGACTGGTTTTGGGAGCAAGCATGGGCGAGGACCTATCCGGTCATCATGCCGACCGCATTCAGGCCGCGATCGCTTCGGACGCTGCGGCGAAATCCGCGCTGGTCGCATCATGGCGACGGTCGTCCAACTTGCACCGGCTCGATCCAGCCGACTGCCGTTCCCCACGCTACCTCACGGAGACGGAGCTGGGGCAGGCGCGACAACGCATCGAACCGCTCGTCCGGGCCGCCCAATCGAGTCTGGACCGGCTCTATCTTGCGGTCGGCGGCGTCGGGTGCTGTGTCCTCCTCGCCGATCGTGACGGCGTGCCGGTCGAACGGCGCGGCGCATCTGTGGATGACGAAACGTTTCATTCCTGGGGTTTGTGGACTGGCTCGGTCTGGAACGAACAGAGCGAGGGCACCAACGGTATCGGCACCTGTCTGGTCGAACAGCGCGCGCTGACGATCCACCGCGACCAGCATTTCCATACGCGCAATACGGGGCTCAGTTGCACCACGGCTCCGATCTACGATCACCAGGGAGATCTGGTGGCCGCGCTCGACGTGTCTTCCTGCCGCGCCGACCTGACCGAGGCTTTTGCCAACCTTATTTCACTGGCCGTTATCGACGCGGCGCGTCGGATCGAGGCAGAGAACTTCAAAATGGCATTCCCCACGGCGCGCATTCTGCTGGCGTCGGTGGCCGACAAAGGCTCCGGCGCACTGATCGCCGTAGATGGCGACGATCTGGTGGTCGGCGCGACCCGGTCGGCTCGCCTTGCGCTTGGAATTACCCAGCAGTGCCTGGACAAGCCGATGCCCGCTGCCGATCTCCTTGGCTGGACCGTCCCCGAAGTCCTTGCCGAGGCGGAGCGCGGTGTCCTGCAGCGGGCGCTCGCGCGAGCAGACGGGAATGTCTCGGCCGCAGCCCAAGCGCTTGGCATCAGCCGCGCGACGCTTCACCGCAAGCTCAGCCGCCTGGACGTACACAGATCGCACTGACCATTCGAGACCTCACACGACTGTCGCAATTCTGCGACACATCCCGCCTGCCCGCTGTCTCCGGGGCGGTGACATTGGGAGCATAAATCGCAAGTCTCTTCCGAAGCGTCGCATCCCGCGACGTCAGATTTGGGAGGAAGACACATGAACAAGGTTGAATTCTCACGCCCGGTTAAGGCGCCTTTCGACAAGCGCTACGGCAATTTCATCGGCGGCAAATGGACCGAACCCCGCTCCGGCCGCTACTTCGAGAACCACTCCCCGGTGAACGGCCAGCTGCTGTGCGAGGTGGCGCGCTCGGACGCCCAGGACATCGAGGCGGCCCTGGATGCGGCCCATGCCGCCAAGGACGCGTGGGGACGCACCAGCGTGGCAGAACGGTCGCTTATCCTCAACCGCATCGCCGACCGCATGGAGGAGAACCTCGATCTTCTTGCCTGCGCCGAAACCTGGGACAACGGCAAGCCGATCCGGGAAACGACCGCCGCCGATCTGCCACTGGCGATCGACCATTTCCGTTATTTCGCCGGCGCCGTCCGCGGCCAGGAAGGCAGCCTTTCGCAGATCGACGACGACACCGTCGCCTATCATTTCCACGAGCCGCTCGGCGTGGTCGGCCAGATCATTCCCTGGAACTTCCCGCTGCTGATGGCATGCTGGAAGCTCGCGCCCGCGCTTGCGGCCGGCAATTGCGTCGTGCTGAAGCCCGCCGAGCAGACACCGGCCGCCATCCTGCTCTGGGCCGATCTCATCGGCGATCTGCTGCCGCCAGGCGTGCTCAACATCGTCAACGGCTTCGGCCTCGAGGCCGGCAAACCGCTCGCGTCGTCGCCGCGCATCGCCAAGATCGCCTTTACCGGCGAGACCACAACGGGCAGGCTGATCATGCAATATGCCAGCCAGAACCTCATCCCCGTCACGCTGGAGCTGGGCGGCAAGTCGCCCAACATCTTCTTCAAGGACGTTGTCGCCGAGGACGACGATTTCTTCGACAAGGCCATCGAAGGCTTCGTCATGTTCGCGCTGAACCAGGGTGAGGTCTGCACCTGCCCGAGCCGCGCCCTCATCCATGAATCGATCTACGACCGGTTCATGGAACGTGCCCTCAAGCGTGTCGAAGCGATCGTGCAGGGCGATCCGCTCGATCCTGCGACGATGATTGGTGCCCAGGCCTCGTCGGAGCAGCTGGAAAAGATCCTGTCCTACATCGACATCGGCCGCCAGGAAGGCGCAGAGGTGCTGACCGGCGGCGCCCGCAATGTCCTGCCTGGCGATCTGGCGGGCGGCTATTACGTCAAGCCGACCGTGTTCAGGGGCCACAACAAGATGCGCATCTTCCAGGAGGAGATTTTCGGACCGGTGGTTTCGGTCACGACCTTCAAGGACGACAACGAAGCGCTCAGCATTGCCAACGACACGCTCTACGGGCTCGGTGCCGGCGTCTGGACACGTGACGGCAACCGCGCCTATCGCTTCGGCCGCGCGATCCAGGCTGGCCGCGTCTGGACCAACTGCTACCACGCCTATCCCGCGCATGCGGCCTTCGGCGGCTACAAACAGTCCGGCATCGGCCGCGAGACGCACAAGATGATGCTCGACCATTATCAGCAGACCAAGAACATGCTGGTCAGCTATAGCCCGAAGAAGCTTGGCTTCTTCTGATCGACTCTTTGTCGCACAGGCGCGGCTCCGCGAGGAGCCGCGCCCAAGACCGGAGATCGGAAAGACATGCACGCAAAGGTCACGGCGACGCCGGCCGCCCTCGAACTGATCGCGGAGATCGTTGCCGAGCATGGGCCGGTGCTGTTCCACCAATCCGGCGGCTGCTGCGACGGCTCCTCGCCCATGTGCTACCCACGCGCCGGCTTCATCGTCGGCGACCACGATGTACTGCTCGGCCACATCCAAGACGCGCCCTTCTACATCGGCGCTTCGCAATTCGAGGCCTGGAAGCACACCGATCTGATCATCGACGTGGTGCCTGGTCGCGGCGGCATGTTCTCGCTCGACAATGGTCGTGAGAAGCGATTCCTGACGCGGTCGACGATCTGCGCCGTTGCGATGTGATATCGCTGCATCGAGCTGCTTCCCCTTTGTCTCGGTGAAAGCAACGCACCAGTCCGAACGCGCCACCTGCGACGGCAGCGGGCAAATCGGCAGCTCTTGGACGAAGGCGGTTTCGCGAAGCAAGACCTGCGCGCCCGGCAGCGCCTTAAAGGCTTAGGATAGCCTTGGACAGTGCCAGGCGTACGTTCATCGCCGATGGATCGGCCGCAGCTACCGATGGCAGCGGATCCACCGCCATGACCTTGACCGCGTTCTCACTGTGCTCGGACAGAAACACATTGCACCAGATCGCGTTGGCGGTGCCGTTGGCACCTCGGAAGACGATATCGCGATTGGAAACTCCGAGCACCCTGAAGCCGAAAATCCTGGAACCGTCTTCGGCCCGCTTTTGGCTCCTCATGCCAATGGACTGCACGACGTCGAAGCCATGGGCGGCCAGCGCGCCAGTAACATAGGGGACGGCCTTGGCCAGCGTCATATGGATCATTGTGCTGATGCCGTTGGACATGACGTCGCGTATGCTCCCTCGCCTCTCCGGAGCGTTTCGCACACAAACGACAGTCGGGCTTTGATCTGGCGCAAAGGCGTGGGAACAGGCGGCAAGGAGGGAACTGGCAGACCTGCGCCCCGGGTGCTGGAACCTGGATGCGACTTCAAGCCATGTAGCGCTTCTCGGCGGGATCGTCCGGATAGGCGGCTTTCACCTCGAGGATGTCGTCGGACGCCGCCAGCAGTGCCTGGACGCAGGCTGGGTCGAAATGGCGTTCGGATTGTTCCTTGATATAGTCGAATGCCCTGGCGACAGGCCAAGCGGCTTTGTAAGGACGCTCCGAGGTGAGGGCATCGAAGACATCGGCCACCGCGGCGATGCGTCCGACCAGCGGAATTGCCTCGCCCTTGAGACCGTTTGGATACCCACCCCCGTCCCAGCGCTCATGGTGCGATTCAGCGATTTCGGCGGCCAGTTTCAGGAGCGAGCATGTCGATCCGGAGAGGATGGCGCTGCCGATCAGTGTGTGTTCGTTCATCCGCTGTCGCTCGGCATCGCTGAGCTTCTCCTGTTTGAGGAGGATCGCATCGCAAATTCCCACCTTGCCGATGTCATGCATCGGTGACGCCAGCTGGATGTCGCGGCATTGCTCGGGGGAAAATCCCAGCTGTTTCGCCAGCACGGCGCTGTAGCGCGCCATCCTGGTCGTGTGCATGGCGGTCTCCCGGTCCTTGTACCCGGCGGCAAGGGTCAAGCGATTTATGATCTCTTCCTCGCGGTGGCGCAGTTCGAGCGTGGCCTTATCCACCTCGCTCCTCAGCCACTCCGCCCTGTGGGCAAGCTCCTTCTGCGCCTCGCACAGCCTTACCAGGTTTCTCGTGCGAGCCTTGAACTCCACAGGCTCGATCGGCTTGTGCAGAAATTCGATAGCGCCCGCATGGATGGCATCCATGCGCGTGCTGGCGTCGCCATCGGCCGTCACCATCACGAAGGGCGTGTCGGCGAACCGTCGGTCGCTGCGGATGTGTTCGATCAGCTCGATGCCGTTGATGCCTGGCATCTGGTAGTCGACGATGCCCAGGTCGAAGCTGATCGAAGACAGATCGCGCAGCACATCCGCCGGCGCCGGATAGCTGATGGCAACACAGTTCGGGATCTGGCCGACCAGCATCTCCATCAGCATCCGGTTGGTGCGGTTGTCCTCGACGATCAATATGCCGATGCTTTCGTTCCTCTTCACTACGCCGCCCTTCTGCCGTTTCGGTCGATCCGCGCAACTTCCTGCTCGATATCCTTTGTCAGCTTGACGTCGAGTGGTCTGCAGTGGCCCTCGTCAGCCAATGCCGCGAGTGACGTCAGGCCCATATTGGCAGCGGCGCCCTTGAGCGAATGGAGCGTTCTGTCGGCGAGCGTCCGGTCTCTGCTCGACATTGCACGATGCAGGTCGCGAAGCAGCGCGGCGGAGTCCTCCAGAAACGAATCCATCAATCTGTGGAATGCATCCTGTCCAAGAGTCTCGATCAATTCGCGCGTCCGCCGGTCCATGGGAGTTCCGCCGTCAGCGGCTTCATCGCCGCCCAGGCGGGGTATGACAGGCGCCATTCGGCCGGCGGTTCCGGCGAGCCCGTCAATCAGATGGCCCAGCCTCGCCATGGTGACCGGCTTGGCCTCGAACCCGTCCATGCCCGCCTCGATGCAGCGTCTGCGATCTTCATCGGACGCGTTCGCCGTCATCGCAACGATCGGCACCCGATCGCCCGCCGCCCTGATGGTGCGGGTGGCTTCGATCCCGTCCATGACCGGCATCTGCATGTCCATGAGGATCAGATCGAACTGCCATTCGGATGCCAGGCGAACGCCTTCGCGGCCATCTGCGGCCAGAACGGCGCGTTGGCCCAGCAATTCGAGAAACTGCTGCGCCACCTCGCGGTTTACCGCATTGTCCTCGACTACAAGGATGTTGAATGATGGTAGCACAACGGCGCGCGTCGTGGTGGCGACGGGCGGATCGACGCGCTTGGCCGGGACCTCGAACCAGAAGCAGCTGCCGACCCCTAACCTGCTGTCGACCCCGATCGTGCCACCGAGCCCCTCGACCACTTTCTTGCAGATGGCCAACCCAAGGCCCGTCCCCCCGAAGCGTCTGCTGATCGTGCCATCGACCTGGCTGAACGGCATGAACAGGCGATGGCGTGATTCCAGCGAGATTCCGATGCCGGTGTCGGACACCTGGAAGCGCAACCGCGTCCCATCTTCGCTTTCGGCCATGCTGAGACGTATCAGGCCATTCTCGGTGAATTTCACCGCGTTGCTCAACAGATTGAGCAGCACGCGCCGCAACCGGGTGGGATCGCCGACGTACCATCCGGCATGATGCGCGCAGCCGTTCGATATCTCGATGCGATCGCGCTGCTCGCCCGCCCTGCCCTCCATGACCCTAGCGACGTCACGCAACATGGCCGGCGCGTCGAAGGGAACACTTTCGGCGGCGAAGTCGCCGTGTTCGATCTTGGCGAAGTCGAGGATCTCATTGATGACCTCGAGCAGGGCCTGGCCGGAGCTTGTGATGATACGCACACTCTCCATGTCGCGCGGCGCGAGCTGCGAAAGGGAGAGCAGCTCGGACATGCCGAGAATGGCATTGAGCGGAGTGCGGATCTCATGGCCGATGGTTGCCATGAATTCGGACTTGGCGCGGTTGCCAACCTCGGCCGCACGGTACGCCATCGACAATTCGTCCGCCGTCGCCTCAAGCTGACGGCTGGTGACCTGAACGATGCGCAACTGGCGCATGAGATTCAGGATCAGCAGTCCGATCGAGCAGCCCAGCGCCAGGACGACCAGCGCCGACAGTTGCTGCAGCCGCATCACCTCGTCGCGGGCATCGGCGCGTGAGGCCGAAACCGAGGCGTTGGTGTAGCTGAGCAGGCCTTCCGTGACCTTCAGCAAGCGAGCAAGGGTATCCGAGGCGCTGATCAAGGTCGCATGCTCGACCGCTCCGTCGGCGGCTATGCGGTCGAAGACGGATTCAAGTCCGACGACGAGACCCCGCACCTGCGTGCGCACACCCCGGAAGGTTTCGTTGGTTTGAAAGAAGGAGGCATATTTGGAATTGTCGAGGATCGAGAGCCGCGAATAAAGGATGTCATAGCGCAGATTGAGCGCCCTGACCTCCTCGGGGCTGACGGCGCTTTTGCTGGTCAGCCGGTCTATCGCCTGCGCGAGGCTCCGGCTTTCCCTATCCAGCTGGTAGACCGCCCACAACGCATCCTCGCGAATGCTATCCTGCAGTGTGTTCTGCCTAGCCGCCAGATGCGCGAAGGCGCCGCCAAGCGCAAGCATCAGCCCCACGGAGACCGCGATCAGGTATCGCGTCGCCTTCCCCGCCCGTCGAACGGCCTCCCGGCTCTCGATCAGGTCGGGTTTCAATCGACGACCTCGATTTCCTTGATCTGCCACACTGAACGCGAGAAGTATTTCTCGTTGTAGAGTTCGTGGTTCTTGTCGAACGGGTAGATCATGAAGAGCGGGCCCTTGTCGCGAACCGACATCGGCTTGCCGTTCATCTTGAGTGCGAGGATCGTCTCATAGTCGGAGGCATCCTCGACGGGAACGTCGGCCGCGTAGTCGTTGAGGGCCTTGATCCGCAGCGTCTTGCCATGGGCACCCGCAGCATCGAGGACGGCCTTCAGATATGGACCATCGAACTCGGTGGCGCCGTCGGTCCAGGGGGTTTCCATGATTGCCCGCCTGCCGGCTAGTGCCTGCAGCATCGCCATATCAAAGGTCGCGGCGTTTCCGGCGTTGGTGTTGTCGATCTGACCGGTGATGGTCAGGACGACGTCGCCCCTGGGTGCTCCAAGCTTGGCGCACATGGCATTGGAGAGTGGCAATGCGCCCAGCAGCGCGGCCACGATCAGGATTTTCATCGGATAGCCTTTCGGGAGCCGACGCGCTTGGCGCGGCGGCGAAACAGGGCGCGTCGCAGGCGCCGCTGTCATGCGTGAAGAGCGCAACCGCCGGCCTCGAACCGGCTCGGGCGGGGCGGCATCATGCCTTCGCCTGGCGGCGATCGTCCGAGTTATGGATGTAGCTTAGCAGATGACTGATTGTAATTCGGTAAAGTCGAACGCGAAATATTTGCGCAATGCCGGATCTTGGCCGGCGCCCCAGAAGAGGGCCGCTGGCCATCGGTTTGATCTTGCACAATGCAAAGCGCCGCTGCATCGCTACGAACAACCCATGGTCACAAATCTGTTCGCCGGCACGATCGTCATCAGCCTGACGGTCCTCATCCACACCTTCGGTCTCATCGCGATCACCCATGCCATGGCGCACCTCGTGGCTCGCTTCCGGATGCATGGCCGGCGCAGCCGAGTGATCGCGATGATCAGCGTCGTCATGGGCCTCTTTGGCGTCATCACGGCCGAGGTGTGGCTGTGGGCCGGCGTGTATCTTGAACTCGGCGTGCTGCCGGACTTCGAGACGGCGCTCTATTTTTCCACCATCACCTTTTCAACGGTCGGATATGGGGACGTGGTTCCCGCCCATGGCTGGCGCGTCCTGGCGGCGCTCGAGGGCGTGAACGGATTTCTGCTCATCGGCTGGTCGACCGCCTATCTGATCGCGGCGGGAACGCGTATCGGCCCGTTCAGGGTCGGCGAGCACTTCTGACCGGACCGGCGCTCAGACCGCCACTGAATGCCTGGCCGTGCCGGCTTCGAGGTACTTGTCGAACTTCGCCGCCACCGTCCTGACAAGCGGGCGGCTGTCCTTCGGAACGACGAAGTTTTCGCCATCGAGCTGAAGCAGAAGGCCGGCGCCGCTGATCGCAACTCGACTTGCCGTGGCCAGGAGCCTTTGGCCGACGTCGCCGAAGCGTTCGACCAGTTCGATCGCCGAGAAAGCGAAATGGCACATCAGACGCTCGATGATCCAGCCTCTCGCCAGATCGTCGACGCTGAGCTCGATGCCGCGCGCCACTGCCAGCTGTCCAGAATCCACGGTCTTCTCGTATACACCGGTCGCGACGATGTTCTGGGCATAGCCCTGGCGGTATCGGCTGATCGCGGAGGGCCCAAGCCCGATCAAAGTCTCGCAATTGTCCTCTGTATAGCCCTGGAAATTGCGACGGATCTTGCCGATGCGGGCCGACATCGCGAGCGTATCGTTCGGCTTGGCGAAATGATCCAGCCCCAGGGCCTCGTATCCGGCGTCCACGATCAGCCCGGCGGCGAGTTGCGATTGCGCCAACCGTCCGGCAGAATCGGGGAGCCATGCTTCGTCGATCATGGTTTGATGCTTCTTGAACCAGGGCACATGCGCATAGCCGAACAGCGCCAGCCTGTCGGGCTGCAACGTCAACGCCTGGGCGACGGTGTGAGCTACACTGTCAAGGGTCTGGTGCGGCAGGCCGTAGAGCAGGTCGAGGTTCACGGACTTCACGCCACGCGCGCGCACGGCGTCCACCACGCTCTTGGTCAGCAGGAAGCTTTGCTCGCGATTGATGGCTTTTTGTACCTTGGGATCGAAATCCTGGACGCCGAGGCTCGCCCTCGTCATGCCGATCGCCGCCAAGGCGTCGAGCCGTGCCTCATCCATGTCGCTGGGATCGATTTCGACACTGAGGCTGGCATCGTCTAGCACATCGAAACGATCCCGCAGCGCTTTTCCAAGCGACAGGATGTCCTCGGGCTTGAGCATGGTCGGTGAACCCCCGCCGAAATGGATGGCGCGCACCCGGCCCTTGCCGCGCACCAGGCTGCCAACCGTCTCGATCTCCCTATGCAGGGAGTGCAGAAAGGTCGCCACCGGCTGATAGTGCCGGGTCTGCTTGGTGTGGCATGCGCAGAACCAGCACAGCTTGTCGCAGTAGGGAATATGCAGATAGAGCGATATCTCATCATCGCTTTCGAGCGCTTCGAGCCAGGTCCGACAGACAGCCGCGTCAACCCCCGGGTGGAAATGGGGCGCTGTCGGATAGCTCGTGTACCGCGGTACATTTTCGCCAAGCCTGGCGGCCACTTCCGGTTGCATGTCGCCTTCCCTGTGTTTGCCAAGTCAAGGCAATGGCCGCAACCGCGCGCCAATGCCTTGATTTCGGTCAATGCCTTTGCACCGGACAAACTGTCACAAGGCTTTTTCAACGGCCGACACTTATCTTGCCGATACCCAGGGTCCCCGGACGATCGTGATGACAGTGCGTCAAGATGTTCATAGCGTCGGCATTCCCGTGCTTTGCCAATCATGCGAGGCGCGGCATCGCGGCGTCTGCGGTGCGCTCGACCCCGATCAGTTGGTTGGGCTCGCCAAGATTTCATCGAAGCAGACCATTGAACCGGGCGTGGAACTGATTGGCGACGCCGAGACCGTCGACAGCTATTCCAACGTGCTCTCCGGCGTGGTGAAGCTGACGAAAAGCCTTTCGGACGGGCGCCAACAGATTGTGGGGCTTCAGTTTGCTCCTGACTTTCTGGGGCGGCCATTCAAGGTGGAAAGCGCGATCAACGCTGAAGCGGCAACGGCCGTCTCCCTGTGCTCGTTTCCGAGAGCGTCCATCGAGAGGA
Organism: Mesorhizobium intechi; assembly: GCF_002879535.1. Lineage (GTDB taxonomy): Bacteria > Pseudomonadota > Alphaproteobacteria > Rhizobiales > Rhizobiaceae > Mesorhizobium > Mesorhizobium intechi. Next base: position 27,422 of record NZ_PNOT02000169.1, on the reverse strand, counting down.
TGATTAGGGAATCGCCAGAGCTCGAGCATCGCCTGCTCAAGCAGACATTGAACGAGCTTGACGAAGCACGCGAGTGGATGGTGACGCTGGGGCGCAAGACGGCCGCGGAAAAAGTGGCGAGCTTCCTGCTGATGATTGCCAGAAACATCGATCCCGCGCTCGATCCGGCCACCAACACGACGAGCTTCGAGCTGCCGCTCACACGCGCCGACATCGCCGATTTCCTCGGGCTGACGATCGAGACGGTGAGCCGCCAGTTGACCCGCCTGCGGACAGACGGGCTGATCCGGATCGAGAACAATCGACATGTGACGGTGACCAGCCTTAAACGCTTGGCCAGTCGCTCCGGCGCCTGACCTCAGTCAGCGATCCCGATCATCGGCAGCACGTGCTCGCGTTCAAACGCGATGTGCCGGCGCAAGTTCTCGAACAGGCCGCGCAACATGAACCCGATGGCTTCGGGATTCTCGACTGCCTCGCCATGTCCGATGGCCAGCAGGGTTTCAGTCACCTCACCGGCAAAGCATTCGTCTTCCACATGCTCGGCCCGCAACCGTCGGGTCGAGGCAAGGTTCGCCTCGCTGCCGACCACCGCCTCCTCGTAAGCCGGAAAAATGATGGCCTCTTCGTACTGATGGATGCTGCGCAGAAGCGGCACGATCGAGTTGGCTGTGCTGAGGCATATCATCCGATCAACACCTGGCAGTGCGTCCGCGATTCTTTCCAGGGCATCGCAAAGGCGGAGCTTCTCGTCATGCCCCCGCCGCATCACCACGGTCGGGACGGCCTCCCGGCCGGCCGGCGTGGAGATGTCACGGCGGTTTTCAAACAGTGACGATCCTCGCACTTTCTCCGAGTTCAATGTCAGCCTCCGGTCTTTTGCAAGGCTTACGCTGCCTAATGATAACGCGGTGGGCTTTGACCTGGATCAAGGCGCCGTGGGCCCGGCTGAGGAATTGGTGCTGCTGCGGATTGTTTTCCGCGCACGGAATCCGAGGTCGGGGACATGTCATGAAATTCGGCACTGAAACTGTGGCTCTAAGCCTGTTTGCATTCGCGGCCCTGGTGGCCGCCGGCTTTGGCGTGGATGAGCCTTTCCGCCAGCATATGTGGGTGCTGTTCATCGTGCTGCTGGGCTTTGTCGCTGTTCTTCTGCGCAAGGCCAGTTTTGCGCCGGCGGCTCCGATCGATCCGTCCGCGTATATGGACGGGCCGATCCGCTACGGCGCCATCGCGACCATGTTCTGGGGCGTGGTCGGCATGCTTGTCGGCGTGATCATCGCGCTACAGCTCGCCTATCCGAATCTCAACATCCAGCCCTGGTTCAATTTCGGGCGTCTGCGGCCGCTGCACACATCCGGCGTCGTTTTTGCCTTCGGCGGCAACGCCCTGCTTTGCACGTCCATGTATGTGGTGCAGCGCACCTGCCGCGCCCGACTTTTCGGCGGCAATCTCGCCTGGTTCGTGTTCTGGGGTTACCAGCTTTTCATCGTCATGGCGGCCACCGGCTATCTGCTCGGCATCACCGAGTCCCGCGAATACGCCGAGCCTGAATGGTATGTCGACATCTGGCTGACCATCGTCTGGGTCGCCTATCTCCTCCTGTTCCTCGGCACGCTCCTGAAGCGCAAGGAGCCGCATATCTACGTCGCCAACTGGTTCTACCTCTCCTTCATCGTGACCATCGCGATGCTGCATGTGGTCAACAACCTGTCGATGCCGGCCTCCTTCCTGGGATCGAAGAGCTACTCCGCATTTTCCGGTGTCCAGGATGCGCTGACGCAATGGTGGTATGGCCACAACGCGGTCGGCTTCTTCCTGACGGCAGGCTTCCTCGGCATGATGTATTACTTCGTGCCCAAGCAGGCCAACCGGCCGGTCTACTCCTATCGCCTTTCGATCATCCACTTCTGGGCGCTGATCTTCCTCTATATCTGGGCCGGCCCCCATCATCTTCACTATACCGCCCTGCCCGATTGGGCGCAGACGCTCGGCATGGTGTTCTCGATCATGCTCTGGATGCCATCATGGGGCGGCATGATCAACGGCCTGATGACGCTGTCCGGTGCCTGGGACAAGATCCGCACCGACCCGATCATCCGCATGATGGTGATCGCCATCGCCTTCTACGGCATGTCGACCTTCGAAGGCCCGATGATGTCGATCAAGTCGGTCAATTCGCTCAGTCACTACACCGACTGGACCATCGGCCACGTCCATTCCGGCGCACTCGGCTGGGTTGGCATGATCTCGTTCGGCGCGATCTACTACATGGTGCCGAAACTGTGGAACCGCGAGCGCCTCTATTCGCTGCGGCTGGTCACTTGGCACTTCTGGCTGGCGACGCTCGGTATCGTTGTCTACGCCGCGGTCATGTGGGTGTCCGGCATCATGCAGGGCCTGATGTGGCGCGAATACGACGAGCAGGGCTTCCTGGTCTATTCCTTCGCCGAGACGGTCGCCGCCATGCATCCCTACTACGTCATGCGCGCCATCGGCGGAGCCATGTACCTGTCGGGCGCCCTGATCATGGCCTGGAACATCACCATGACGATCCTCGGCCGCCAGCGCCAGGAGCAACCGATACCGGGCTCCGTTCCCGCCCTCCAGCCTGCACAATAGGAGCCAGAAATGGGCTTGATGGACAGACACGCGATCATCGAGAAGAACGCGACGCTTCTTCTCGTTGGTTCCCTTCTGGTGGTGACGGTCGGCGGCATCGTCGAGATCGCCCCGCTCTTCTATCTCGACAATACGATCGAGAAGGTCGAAGGCATGCGGCCTTACTCGCCGCTCGAACTCGCCGGCCGCAACATCTATGTGCGGGAGGGCTGCTACCTCTGCCACAGCCAGATGATCAGGCCATTCCGCGACGAGGTCGAGCGCTATGGTCACTACAGCCTGGCGGCGGAGTCGATGTACGATCACCCGTTCCAATGGGGATCGAAGCGAACCGGGCCGGATCTGGCCCGCGTCGGCGATCGCTACTCGAACACGTGGCATGTGCAGCATCTGTCCGATCCGCGATCGGTGGTGCCGGAATCGATCATGCCGAGCTATGCCTTCCTCAAGGACACGCCGATCGAGGTGAAGGACTTCTCGACGCATCTGGTTGCGAACAGGCGCGTTGGCGTCCCGTACTCCGACGACATGATCGCGCAAGCCAACGCCGACTTGATGGCGCAGGCCGATCCCAACGCCGACACATCCGGCCTTCTGGCCCGCTATCCGAAAGCGAAGGTCGGCGATCTCGACGGCAATCCGCAGCAGGTCACCGAGATGGACGCGCTTGTCGCCTATCTGCAGATGCTCGGCACGCTGGTTGATTTCAAACACTACGACGAAGCCGCTGGTTACCGCTGAGGAGGATGACCATGGACTACAATCTGATGCGGGAATTCGCCGACAGTTGGGGCTTGCTCGCGATGGCACTTTTCTTCGTCGGCGCAATCGCCTTCGCGCTCCGTCCCGGCGGCCGCAAAGAGGCCGAAGAAGCCGCGCGCATTCCACTCAAGGACGACTGACCATGAGCAACGAGCATATTGACGAAGTGTCCGGCGTTTCGACGACCGGCCACGAATGGGATGGGATCAGGGAGCTCAACAATCCCCTCCCGCGCTGGTGGATCTGGACGTTCTATTTCACCATCGTCTGGGCGATCGGCTACACCATCTTCTATCCGGCTTGGCCGATGCTGTCCTCCGCGACGAGCGGGCTGCTCGGCTACTCCAGCCGAAATGACGTCAAGAACGAGCTGGCGGCGGCCGAACTTGCGAAGGGCAAGTATGTCGCGGCAATTCAATCCAAGACCGTGTCCGAAATCGCCGCCGACGATGCGTTGCGTGAATTCGCTGTCGCTGCCGGCGGCGCGGCGTTCAAGGTCAATTGCGTGCAGTGCCATGGTTCGGGTGCACAGGGGTCAAAAGGCTTTCCCAACCTGAATGACGACGACTGGCTGTGGGGCGGCAAGGCCGACCAGATTCAGCAGACGATCACACACGGCATCCGCTTCGCGTCCGACCCGGATACGCGCATGTCCGAGATGCCGGCCTTTGGCGATATCATCACGCCCGAGCAGATCGCACAGGTCAGCGCCTACGTGGCGAGCCTCTCCGGCAAGGTCCAGGACGCAAGCCTGATCGAGCCCGGCGCCAAGGTCTTCGCGGAAAATTGCGTGGCCTGCCATGGCGACAAGGCAAAGGGCAACAGGGACCTTGGCGCCCCTGATCTGACCGATGCCATCTGGCTCTACGGGTCCGGTGAGGCTGCCATCGCCGCCCAGGTTCGCGCGCCCAAACATGGTGTCATGCCGGCCTGGGTTGGCCGTCTCGGCGAAACCAAGGTCAAGGAGCTGGCAGTCTACGTGCATTCGCTTGGCGGTGGAGAATAGCGACGGGGGCTATTCTCCGGTGCTTTCCGTCCAGGCGACGAGGCCCGGCTCTGCCGGGCCTCGATCTTTTTTGCGGAATGCGGCGATTGACCTGCATCAACGCGGCGCAACGCCGTCGGCGCCAAGGTTTGGATGACGCTGCATTTTGCCCACTTGCCCTGAGGCCAATCAGGGCCGGCGAAATGCGCAACGGGAGACACTGGTGCTGGACAATACACAGATAGAACGGCTCGAAGCCGAGGCGGTCAACTCCGCGAAAGTGCGCCAGCCGCTGTATGCGGCGCGCAAGAAGGTTTTCCCCAAGCGCGCAACGGGCAGCTTTCGTCAGTTCAAATGGCTGGTGATGGCGATCACGCTCGGCATTTACTATCTGACGCCGTGGTTGCGATGGGATCGCGGCCCGTTTGCCCCAGACCAGGCCGTGCTGCTCGATCTCGCCAACCGGCGTTTCTACTTCTTCTTCATCGAGATATGGCCGCAGGAATTCTACTATGTGGCCGCCCTTCTGGTCATGGCCGGCGTCGGCCTGTTCCTGATCACGTCGACGGTCGGGCGCGCCTGGTGCGGCTATACATGCCCACAGACGGTGTGGGTCGATCTGTTTCTGGTCGTCGAGCGCGCCATCGAAGGCGATCGCAACGCTCGCATCAAGCTCGATGCCGGTCCCTGGACCGCTCGCAAGCTCGTGCTGCGGATCTCGAAACACGCCATCTGGCTGGTCATAGGCGCGGTCACCGGCGGCGCCTGGATCTTCTACTTCGCCGATGCGCCGACGCTGGCCCGCGAACTCTTCACAGGCACGGCGGCTCCCATCGCCTACATCACCGTCGCCGTACTGACGGCGACGACCTATACGTTCGGCGGGTTGATGCGCGAGCAGGTCTGCACTTACATGTGCCCGTGGCCGCGTATCCAGGCGGCCATGCTCGACGAGCACTCCCTTACCGTCACCTACAATGACTGGCGCGGCGAACCCCGCTCGCGTCACGCCAAGAAGGTGCTCGCCGCGGGGCAGCCTGTCGGCGACTGCGTCGACTGCAATGCCTGCGTCGCGGTCTGCCCAATGGGGATCGACATCCGCGACGGCCAGCAACTCGAATGCATCACCTGCGCGCTCTGCATCGACGCCTGCGACAGCGTCATGGACAAGCTCGGCAGGGAGCATGGGCTGATCTCCTACGCGACGCTCTCCGACTATAACGCCAACATGATGCTGGCGACCGCGGGTGGCGCCACTTCGGTCAACCCGTCGCTGATCAGAACGGCTGATGGCCCGTTCTCAGACAAGGTGGCCCATTTCCATATCCGCAAGATTTTTCGGCCGCGCACCTACGTCTACATGGGTATCTGGTCGCTGATCGGCCTGGGCCTGCTGTATTCGCTGCTGACGCGAGACCGGCTCGAAGTCAACGTGCTGCACGACCGCAATCCGCAGTTCGTCACCCTGTCCGACGGCTCCATCCGCAACGGCTACACCGTCAAGCTGCTCAACATGATCCCCGAGCCAAGAACGATCGTCGTTACCCTTCAGGGCCTGGAAGGAGCCGAGATGAGCGTGGTCGGGATCGATCTGCCGGCAGGCCGTTCCGTTCCCATCTCGGTCGAACCCGACCGGCTGAAGATGCTGAAGGTTTTCGTACGCCAGCCGGCGGGCCAGATCCAGGGCACGGCACAGACCTTCAAGTTCCGGGCCGAGGACAAGGCGAGCTTCGAGTCGGACGAATACACCGCCACCTTCAACGCACCGGAGATCGCCAGATGACCGCCAAGGCGCAAAAATCCCGCGAATTCACCGGCAGGCACATGCTGGTCGTCATCGTTGCCTTTTTCGGCGTAGTCATCGCGGTCAATCTGACCATGGCGACGCTCGCCAGCACGAGCTGGACCGGCCTGGTCGTCGAGAACACCTATGTGGCGAGCCAGCAATTCAACAAGAAGGCAGAGGAAGGGCGCGCGCAGGCGGCCCTCGGCTGGACCGGCAAACTGACCATCGCCTGGGGTGAAGTCCGCTACAGCCTCACCGATGCCGCCGGAAAGCCGGTTCCCCTGCATGGCGTCAAGGTGCTGTTTCGCCATCCCGCCTATGAGAAGGAGGATAAGGCCATCACGCTCGCCCTCGGCTCGGGCCAGGACTTCGCCGCGCAGCATACGCCTAAGGACGGTGTCTGGATCGTCGAAGTCGACGCCGATGCCGGTCTGGACAGAGCCTATCGTGACGTCCGCAGGATCATGATTTCCCATGGGGCGATGGAATGAGCTGTTGTGCACCGGGCGCTGAAATGACGCTGGATCTGGCCGACGCGACATCGGTTCTGCCGTCCAGCCAGGAGATCAGGCTGGCAAGCCGATCGATCGGCGACAACCTTTGCCAGACTGACCTTTCGGTACCGACGGTCCACTGCGCGGCCTGCATCCAGACGATCGAGACGGCACTGGGCAGGCTCGATCGCGTCGAGAACGCTCGCGTCAACCTGTCGACCAAACGAGTTTCGGTCCAGTGGCGTGGCGAGGAGGCTCCGCCATTTTTCGCAACGCTGGGGCGACTGGGCTATCAAGCGCATCTCTTCGATCCAGAGACCGGCAAAGAGGACAAGACGCTTTCCGAACTGATCCGCGCGGTCGCGGTGGCGGGCTTTGCCGCCGGCAACATCATGCTGCTGTCGGTCTCGGTCTGGTCCGGCGCTGAAGGCGCGACCCGCGACCTGTTCCACTGGGTCTCGGCACTGATCGCCGTCCCGGCCCTGGCCTTTGCCGGCGGCATCTATTTCCGCTCGGCCTGGAATGCATTGCGCCACGGGCGCATGAACATGGACGTCCCGATAGCGGTCGGTGTGTCGCTTGCCTACGCCATGAGCCTCTACGAAACCATCAACCATGGCGACCATGCCTATTTCGACGCGTCCGTTTCGCTGCTGTTCTTCCTCCTGATCGGCCGCACGCTGGACCACGTGATGCGCGAACGGGCGCGCACCGCCGTGAATGGCCTGTCGCGGCTGGCGGCGCGCGGAGCCGTCGTGCTGCGCGGCAATGGCGTGCGCGATTACCTGCCGGTCGGCGAGATCGAACCCGGCATGGAGTTGCACATCGCCGCCGGTGAACGAATTCCGGTCGACGGCAATATCCTCAGCGGCATTTCGGATCTCGATTGTTCACTGGTATCCGGGGAAAGCAAGCCCCGGACCGTGGGAGCGGGAGTCCAGGTCCAGGCAGGCACGCTCAATCTCACTGGTCCGCTGACCATGAAGGCGACGGCCGCGGCGAAGGATTCTTTCCTGGCCGAAATGGTCCGGCTCATGGAAGCCGCGGAGGGCGGCCGCTCGCAGTACCGCAGGATAGCCGATCGGGTCTCGGCGCTCTACGCGCCGGTGGTCCACCTCGCTGCCTTGCTGACATTCCTTGGATGGATGATCGCTTCGGGCGACTGGCATCTGGCAATGACGATCGCGATTGCCGTTCTCATCATCACCTGCCCATGCGCGCTCGGCCTGGCCGTACCGATCGTGCAGGTCGTCGCGGCGCGGCGTCTTTTCGAGGCCGGCGTCATGGTCAAGGACGGTTCGGCCATGGAACGACTGGCGGCGATCGACACGGTGCTGTTCGACAAGACCGGGACCCTGACGCTCGGACAGCCAAGGCTGATCAATGGCCCGTCCATCGACCCGGCCATGCTGGCGATCGCAGCCGATATGGCCGCGCATTCGCGCCATCCCTTCTCGAAGGCCATAGCCGGTTTCGCGGGCTCTACCAGCCGACCGGGGCTCCACTCCGTCAGCGAGCACCCAGGCTTCGGCATGGAAGCCGTCACCGAGGGCAACACCTGGCGTCTCGGCCGGCGCGGATGGGCCGGATGGAAGGCGCGGACCGGCGGCGAAGGCAAACGTGGCGGCCATGGCGGGACAGTGCTTTCGAAGAACGGGATGATCGTGGCTACCTTTGCCTTCGAAGACACCGCGCGCGCCGACGCAAGGGCGACGGTCGAGCAATTGCAGGATGCCGGCATGTCGGTCCAGATGTTGTCCGGCGACACCGCCAACGCCTGTCGCGACGTCGCCGGGACCTTGGGGATCGAAGACTTCGTTCCGGCCTTGCTCCCGTCCGGCAAGGTCGAATGGATCGAGGCGCTGTCCAGGGAAGGTCACAAGGTCCTGATGGTGGGCGACGGACTCAACGATACGCCGGCGCTGGGCGCCGCGCATGTCTCGATGGCCCCGGCCACCGCGGCCGACGTCGGGCGCAATGCCGCCGATTTCGTGTTCCTGCGGGAAAGCCTCCTGGCTGTGCCCTTGGCGCTGGATGTTTCGCGAAAGGCAGGCCGGCTCATTCGACAAAACATCGCCATTGCCATCGTCTACAACGCGTTCGCGGTGCCGATCGCCATATCGGGGCACGTGACGCCGCTCATTGCGGCGATCGCGATGTCCGCCTCGTCGATGCTGGTGATCGGAAACGCCATGCGGCTGCAAGGCTTCACGAAAACGCCATCGCCTGAACGCGCCTCGCGCGACCGACGCGGACGCCCCGGCATGTCGGTCCAACACCCATGAGGACGCTGATCTATCTCATCCCCGTGGCGCTCTTCCTCGGAGCGCTTGGGCTGGGCGGCTTTCTGTGGGCCTTGAAAAGCGGTCAGTATGAGGATCTTGATGGAGCGGCGGAGCGCATTCTCATCGATGGAGATGAGCCGCCGAAGTGACCGCGCCTGCTCTGGGACCTAGGCAGGTCAAAGCCTGGATCGCCCGGTCGTCCGATAAAGACTGGCTTGCCCTCAAGGAAGGACGACAGCGGATCTTCAAACCTCAAGGGTCGCGGTCGCGACTTGACCCAAGCCGATCAGCCGAGAGTTCCTTCGTCTGGTGTCTCAGCACGAGGCCGACCGCGCCCAGCAATGCATCGTTCTCGGTGTGCTTGCCAACGATTATCCGCGTGCGAAGGGCCGGAGCGATATCGCGGGACTTGATGAGCGTGTGGCGTTCATAGGACGCGATCAGCGGCGTCAACAGAATGTCGCCCGCCAACGCCATCTGGCCCCCGATGATGATAAGCGGCGGATTGAGCACCGAGCCGATCAAGCCGAGACCGCGGCCGGCTATCTCGGCGGTATCCTCGATCATCCGCAACGCCCTGACGTCGCCCTCCTTGGCCATCATGATGACATCGTCCATGGTGACCTGCCGCCGCACGACACGCGAAATCTGTTCCAGTGGCCGGGCAAAACTCGCATAGAGCTCCAGGCATCCGCGATTGCCGCACCGACAAAGATCGCCGCCTGGATCGATGCTGATGTGCCCGAATTCGCCGGCGCCGCCGGCGATGCCCGTAACCAGCCGGCCATGCTGGACAATGGCGCCACCGACTCCCAGGTCGATCTTGAACAGCACGAAGTCGTCATGACCGACTGCAGCGCCCCACATCAGCTCCGCGATGGCCGAGCAGTTGCTCTCGTTGTCGGCGAAGATCGGCTGCTCAAGGACGGGTCCGAACACATCTCGTATGTTGACGCCGGCCCATGTTGGAACGATGCTCGCGCGCAGGACCACTCCATCGCGGCTGACAGGACCAGAGACGGAAATCCCAACCCCCAGGAGCCCCGCCATCGGCAGACCATTTTCCTCGTAAGATCGGGCAATTGCCGATTTGGCCACCTGGGCCGCCTGCTGCGGTTGATAGTCCAGTGCCATGGAAATGGTTTGTTCGGCAATGACGGAATGCGAGACATCGGCAACGATCAGCCGTATCTGCTGAAGCCCCAGGTGAATTCCGACGCAGGTACCCGCTGTCGGATTGAGCGTCACGGCCGCGGCCGGCCTGCCAATAGCTCTGATTCCCTCGCGACTGCTCGGGGCTTCGATCACCATGCCCGATTTTCTCAAGCCATTGAGCGCGGTTGAGACCGTCGAGCGCGCCAGCCCGGTGACGCGTGCGATCTGCGACGCCGAGAGGGCGCCGCGTTCACCCAGGCAGCGCACAATCATGCTCTCCGGCGACGCGGACGGCCTGTCGATCAACCAGGCTCTAAGCGAAGGTTTTGTCATGGACCAACATAAACATCGTTGACTGATAGCTCCAATATGTCATCTTGGAAAGAACTTGAGATTAACTCATCTCGCCGGCGGCGGCTTCAAACCGCGGCCATAAGCGGTCGATACGAACCGTACAACACCATATGGGAGTGAAACCATGAAATGCGTCATGACCGCCCTCGCGGCCGCCGTTGCGTGCACCTTTGCCGCCGGAGCAGCCTTCGCCGAGCCCAAGACGAACCTGCTGCACCAGTGGGCGACTGGATCGGACGCGCAGGCGATCGCCAAGCTCGGCGAGATGTTCACCGCCAAGGGCGGCAAATGGGAACAGACCTCGATCGCCGGTCACACGGCCAACACGCTGGCCAAGCTGCGCGCCGACGTGATCGCCGGCAATGCCCCACCCGCCGTGCAGCTGAAAGGTCCGGAAATCGCCGAGTGGAACAAGACCGGCATGACCGCTGATCTCGATGAGCTGGCGGCCTCGGAAGGATGGGAAAAAGTGGTCGCGCCGGAATTGCTTCCGGTGATGAAACCGACCGGCAAATGGGTCGCCGCCCCCATGAACATCCACCGCATCAACTGGCTTTGGGCCTCGCCGAAAGTCATGCAGGCCGCCGGCGTGACGGAAATGCCCAAGACCTGGGCCGAGTTCAATGCAGCTTGCGACAAGATCGTCGCCTCCGGCAAGATCTGCATCTCACATTCGACCGCCGACTGGACGGATTCGACGGTGTTCGAAGTCGTGCTCTACGGCCAGGACATCGATCTCTATCGCAAGGCCTTCGTCGAGGGCGATGTCGAATCCATGCGCAGCCCGGGGATGGTCAAGGCCTTCCAGCAGATGCGCCTGATGACGACCAAGTACATGGATCCGGGCATGGTTGGCCGCGACTGGGATTCGATGTCGGCGCTCGTGGGCAAGGGCGATGCCGCTTTCCATATCATGGGCGACTGGACGATCGGCCTGCTGACCGCCGCCGGCTTCAAGGAAGGCACCGACTATGTCTGCGCCCAGGCACCGACCGATTGGGGCAAACCCGGCTTCGTACTCAACTCGGACTCGGTCGTGTTCTTCAAGCAGAAGGAACAGGATTACATTGACGGCCAGAAGCTGCTTGCCAGCCTGATCCTGTCGCCCGACTTCCAGACTGTCTTCAACCAGGCCAAGGGCTCGATCCCCGCGCGCCTCGATATCGATCTTTCGAAGGGCTTCAATCCTTGCCAGCAGCTCTCGCAGAAGGATCTGCAGGCTTCCATCAAGGACGGCACGCTGGTCCGCTCGATGGCGCACAACATGACCATCCCGCAGAAGATGCGCGGTGCGATCATGGACGCCATTACCGAGTTCGTGGCGACGCCGGACATGTCACCCGAGGACGGCGCCAATGCGATGGCCGACGCTGCCGAAGCACAGAAGTAGACGGGAACGGCCGGGCGCAATTTCTATCGGCACCCGGCCATCCCCCATCCAGTTCCGCGCCGCAAATGTCAAACCACGACCTGATCCTGTCGACCCCGGCGGTCGCCCGCCCCTGGCGCGAGCGGCTGGGCTCCGCGATGCCCTTGCTGGTGCTCGGCCCCTCGCTTTTGGCGAGCTTCGTCTACGTCTTCGTGTTCACCGGCTGGACGCTCTACATCTCGCTCTCCAACTCCTCGCTGCTCCCGACCTACGGCTTCGTCGGTCTGGACAACTACGCGTCGCTGTGGGCGAACCGGCGCTGGAACATCGCTTACAATAACCTCTTTCTCTTCAGCGGTTTCTACATTGTCGGCTCGATGACGGTGGGACTGCTGCTGGCGATCCTGATCGACCAGCGTGTGCGCGGCGAAGCGGTCTGGCGCACGATATTTCTCTATCCGCTGGCCGTCTCCTTCATCGTCACCGGCACGGTCTGGAGTTGGCTCTACAACCCGACCGACGGTATCCAAGCGATGGTGCGCGGACTGGGCTGGACGAATTTCAGTTTCGCACTCGCCAGCGACCGACGCTATGCAATCTATGCGGTGATCATCACCGGCGTCTGGCAGTCCTCGGGCTTTGCCATGGCGCTCTTCCTGGCGGGTCTGCGCTCGGTCGATTCGGACCTCATCAAGGCCGCGCAGATCGACGGTGCATCGACCTTCCGCATCTATCGCAAAGTGCTTCTGCCAACGATTGCGCCGATCTTCCTGGCCGTCGCCGTCATCCAGATCCAATTCGCCATCAAGACCTTCGACCTCGTGGCGGCCCTCACGAAAGGGGGGCCAGGTATCTCGACCACGTTCCCTGCCATTTACGTCTATGACCTGATGTTCCAACGCGGCCAGATCGGCGAAGGCGCCGCGGCGGCCATCATGATGCTTGCCGCTCTTGCCGTGGTGCTGGTGCCGTATTCCTTCTGGGTGGTTTGGCGCCGGCGCAAGGAAGCCGGCCATGGCTGACGACGTCTCGCTGGACCAGATGCATGATCGTCACGCTGCCACAGTTGCGGCGCGCAGGCATTTCCTCACCCGCTTCGTCATCTATGGGCTGCTGGTTATCTTCGCGGCGATCTACCTGGTCCCGTTGCTGGTCGTGGTGCTCAATTCATTCCGCGATCAGCAGGAGATCGCGCGCAACGGGTTGATCTCGCTGCCACGCAGCTTCCGCCTCGAAGCCTGGGGCCAAGCCTGGAGCACATATTGCATCGGCGGCACCTGCGAGGGCATGCAGCGCAACTTTTACAACTCTCTGAAAATGACGATCCCGGCGACAATCATCTCGACGGTGGTCGGCGCGATGAACGGTTACATCTTGTCGAAATGGCGCTTCAAGGGCTCGGAAGCGCTGTTCACCTGCATGCTGCTCGGCGTCTTCATTCCGGGCCAGATTTCGTTGATGCCCTGGGCGTTCATCCTCGGCAATCTGGGCCTCAGCAATTCCACCTACGGGCTCATCGTCATCCACGTGATCCAGGGCATTTCGTTCACCACGCTGTTCTGCCGCAACTACTACGTCAGCATCCCCGACGACCTGATCAAGGCGGCACGCATCGACGGCGCGGGCTTCTGGCGCATCTTCCGCAAGATCATTCTCCCGCTCTCCTCACCGATCCTGATCGTCACGGTGATCTGGCAGTTCACCGGCATCTGGAACGAATATCTGTTCGGCGTCGTCTTCACCTCCGGGCAGCAACAGCCGATCACGGCCGCACTCGTCGCGCTGACGGCAAGCGGAACGAATGTGCGCGCCTACGATGTCATGAGCGCAGCCGTGCTGATCGGCGCGCTGCCACCGCTGCTGATCTATCTCTTCGGCGGCAAGTATTTCGTCCGCGGCCTGACCCAGGGCGCGATCAAGTGAGGCACGATCGAGTGAGCGGAACCTACCTCATGTCGCCAATAGCTTCACCCCGCAAGAAGGGCATCGCATGTCGACGTTGACCATCCGATCCCTGCGCAAGAACTACGGCTCGGTCGAGGTGCTGAAGGGCATCGATCTCGAGGCTCAGGACGGCGAGTTCATCGCTTTGGTCGGACCGTCCGGTTGCGGCAAGTCCACTTTGCTCGCGATGATCGCCGGGCTGGAAACCGTAACCTCCGGCGAGATCCGCATCGACGGCCGGCTGGTCAATTCGATTGCGCCCAAAGACCGCGACATCGCCATGGTGTTCCAGTCCTACGCGCTTTACCCGACGATGACGGTGCGCGAGAACATCACCTTCGGCATGGAAAGCCGCCGCGTGCCGAAGCCGCAGCAGGACGAGGCCGTCAAGCGGGTTGCAGCGTTCCTGCAGATCGAACCGCTGCTTAGGCGCAAGCCCGGACAGCTTTCGGGCGGCCAGCGCCAGCGTGTCGCGATGGGTCGGGCGCTGGTGCGTGATCCGAAACTGTTCCTGTTCGACGAGCCGCTCTCCAATCTCGACGCCAAGCTGCGCGTCGACATGCGTACCGAAATCAAGAAGCTGCATCACCGCGTCGGCAAGACGACGGTTTACGTCACGCATGATCAGGTCGAGGCGATGACGCTCGCCTCGCGCATCGCCGTGATGCATCAGGGCTCGGTCCAGCAATTCGAGGAGCCGGCCACGATCTACAACCGTCCGGCCAACATGTTCGTGGCGGGCTTCATGGGTTCGCCGGCGATGAATTTCTTGCCGGCCGAACTGAGCGAGGAAGGCGGCCGCCCGACCGCTGTCTTGCCGACCGTCGATGGCAAGACGGCCAGCCTGCCGATCGTCCAGGCGCTGCCGTCCGATACGCCGCGACAGCTCCTGCTCGGCATCCGGCCTGAGCACATCTACCGGTTTGATCCCGATCTTGCCCGTCGCAAGCCAAGCATCGCGCAAATCGATGCCGTGGTCGAACTGGTCGAGCCGACGGGTGCGGAGACCATGGCCGTTCTGCGCCTGGGGGGCAAGGAGGTCACCGGCCGTTTCGACCCCGACGGCACGCCTCGGATGGGTGAGACGGTGACGCTCGGCATCGACATGGCGCGCGCGTGCTTGTTCGATCCGACGACCCAACGCCTGATCTGAAGAGAGTTCCGCCTTTGCCCTTTGCCACCTATCCGAGCCTGGCCGACCGCGTCGTGCTGATTACCGGCGGCGCGTCTGGCATCGGCGCCGACACGGTTCGCGCCTTTGCCGCCAATGGCGCACGCGTCGCGTTTCTCGATCTGCAGCAGGAGGCCGGCGAAGAGCTCGCGCGAGAACTCGCCGCCATGGCGGCGCATCCGCCGCTATTCGTGCACTGCGACGTCACCGACATTCCCGCGCTCCAGGCTGCGATCGACACGGTGCGCGACCGCCTCGGATCCGTTGCGGTTCTCGTCAACAACGCCGCCGACGACAATCGCCACCCAGTCGCCGACGTGACGCAGGAGTACTGGGACCATGCTCAGGAGGTGAACCTCAGGCACCACTTCTTCGCCGCCCAAGCCGTGCATCCGCACATGAAGGAGCTGGGCTTTGGTTCGATCGTCAATTTTTCCTCGATCGCCTGGCGTTTCGGCGCGGCGGATATGGCACCCTATGCGACTGCCAAGGCTGCGGTGGTCGGGTTGACATTCGCGCTGGCGCGGGCGTTTGGCCCCGATAACATCCGCGTCAACGCCATCGAGCCGGGCGCCGTCATTACCGAGCGGCAACGGCAGCTTTGGTTCAAGACACAGGACTCGGTAGACCAGGTCGTGCAGCGCCAGATGATCCGCCGGGTTCTGCTGGGAGAAGAGATCGCGCGTACGGTGCTGTTCCTCGCTGCCGACGACAGCCGCATGATCACCAAGCAGTCGATCACCGTGGACGCCGGGCTGCGATGACGGCGAAACCCGAATCCAAGGATCGCGCCATGCTCCAGGTCGGCCTGAACCCCTACGGTCTGACCTATCATCTCGGCCTCCAGGCTCGCGGCACGCCACGCGCCAATCCCGAGCCGGCGGGCCTGGAGGGTTTCATCGCGCTTGCGACCGAGCTCGGCGCCAGGGTGCTGGAGATCTGGGTGCCATGGCTGGCGGAGCTTTCCGACGATGCGGTCATCGCGCTGCGCGACAGGCTCGCCGGCCTCGGCATCACCCCGATCGTCAGCGGCGGCCTTTTGGTCGGTGAACCGCTCGATGATGCCTTTCGGGCCGCGCGCCTGCTCAAGGCCAAGATCATCCGAACGGCCCTGACGCCGGTTCTGTGTGGCGACCGCAACGCTGCCGGCGAGAAATGGAGCGAGTTCGCCGGCATCATTCGCGCGAGATTACAGGAATGGGGTCCCCGCGCGATCGCCGAAGGCCATGTCCTTGCGATCGAAAACCACCAGGACTTCACTAGCCAGGAACTCGTCGATTTCTGCACGCTCGGCGGCGAAGGCGTCGGCGTCACCTTCGACACCGGCAACACATTCCCCGTCGGCGAAGCGCCGCTCGATTTTACGCGGCGGATCGCACCGCATGTCCGCCATGTCCACCTCAAGGACTACCGCGTACAGTTCACGACCGAAGGCTACAGGCTGATCCGCTGTGCCATCGGCGATGGAGCCGTGCCGTTTGCCGAGCTGTTGGCCATTCTTGCCGAACACCACGATCGCATGACCGCCGTTCTCGAGCCGGGCGCGTTGGAGGCGCGGCATGTCCGCTTTCTCAGCGACGACTGGTGGCACGGCTATCCGCCGAAGACGGCGCGCGAATTTGCCGCCTGCCTGCGGGCCGCGCAGCGCAATCGGTTGCCCGATGATGCCGACTACCGCACCCCGTGGGAGCGCGAAGCCGACGGCTCCCTCGTTTCCTATGAGCTCGACATGATCCGGCGCAGCGCCGCCAACATGCGCAACCTTGGTTTGATGAAAGTGGAGAAGATCTGATGACGGCACGTGAACTCGATGGATTGACCGCCTTCGTGACCGGCTCAGGCCGTGGCCTCGGTCGCGTGATGGCCGAGCGCCTGGCGGAGCTCGGCGCCAATGTCGCGATCCATGACATGGACGAAACAGCGCCGGCCAAATACGGCGAGTTCGCCAATCTCGCAGAGGTGGCCGAGCGCCTGAAGCGTCATGGCACGAAGGTCACAACGGTGACCGGCAACATTGGCGACCAAAAGGCGGTGGCCGAGATGAAGCGTAAGATCGAGGCCAATCTCGGCGACGTGCATGTGCTGGTCAATTGCGCCGGCGGCGACATCGGCGCCAAGGGTGGCAAGCCGAACCCGAACAACGCCCTCGACATCGAACTGGACGACATCCGTGTGCTCACCGAAAACAATCTGATCGGCACGATGCTGGTCTGCCAGGCCTTCGTGCCGCCCATGAAGCAGCGTGGCGGCGGCTCCGTCATCAACATCGCGTCGGCGGCAGCACATCTCGGCGTCTCACCCGAGGTTGTCTACTCGACGTTGAAGGCCGCGGTCGTGCATTACACGCGCTGCCTCGCCAAGGAACTGATCGACGACGGCGTGCGCATCAATGCGGTCAGCCCCGGCGCCACCAAGACGGCCCGGTTCCAGGCGACCCGGACGGTCGATCCGGCCCGCATGGATTCGAGCAAGAAGTCGCTGAACCGCTATGCGGAGCCGGAAGAGATCGCCGAGGCGGTGGCCTTTCTCGCCGGTCCGCGCGCGCGGTTCATCAACGGCCAGGTCATCCGCGTCGATGGTGGTTTCACCATCTTTCCAGGTTGAGCGGGCGCCGTTTGGCGACGTCCGCTTTTTTGATATGCGGCGCAAAGCGCTCGGCCTCATAGCCCGGCGCGCTGATGAAGGTCGGCTGAGTGCGCGAGGCATCGACGCGGCCGCGCAGTTGTAATGCGGTCAGGTGACGCAGCCGTTCGAGTATCTCGACCAATTTCAATCCGAAGCGAACTCGGCGAGTTCTTCGACAGCTTCTTGGATACCGTGCTCAGCAGATCGCTCGAGCCAAAGGCGACCGGCCACCAGGTCGTGCTCCCCGGCGAGACCTTTGGAGAGATAGCGCCCGAGCATGAGTTGGGCTTGGCCATGCCCATGCTCGGCGGCGGCCGCGAACCATTTCTGCGCCGCCGTTTGGTCGGCCGGCAGATCCTGGCCGGCCGCGTACAGCGCGCCAAGCGCAAACATCGCCCCGGCGTGGCCGTCTTCGGCCGCCCGCTTGAACAGCTCCATTGCGGTCTCTGGCGAGCGCGCGCCGCCGCGCCCATTGAGCAGCATCTCGGCAAGCGACACCTGAGCGTCAAGTACGCCGGCATTGGCCGCCCGCGCGAACCAGACGCGTGCCCGCGATGGGTCGGCCGCCACCCCGCGCCCATCCTGGAGGAGGCGGGCATACATATATTGCGCCTCGGGTACGCCTTCTGCCGCGCGCCTCAACCATAGCGCCGCTTGCCCCTCGTCCTGGCGGACGCCGACACCCTTGGCGAAGCAGAGCCCAAGATTGAATGCCGCGATCAGATCGCCCGATGTTGCGGCCGCCTCGAACCATCCGGCAACGCTTGTACGGTCGTCCGGCTCGCCGGCTCCGCCGAGGATGAGATTGGCGAGGTCGATCTGTGCGTCCTGATTGCCGCCATCCGCGGAGGTCCGCAGCAAGCGTGTTCCCTCTTCGACGTCCTTGGCCACGCCATTGCCCGTCAGGTAGAGAGACGCCAAGGCGCGGGCGGCGGCTTGGTGACCCGCTTCGGCCGCCCGCCGATACCAGGCCGCGGCCTCCGCATAATCCGGCGGCTGCGTTTTCGCATAGCGATCGCCGAGGAAATAGGCTGCCTCGATATTGCCGGCCAGGGCGGCACGCCGCATCCAGGCCTCTCCGGCGGCGGGATCATGGTCGACGAGCCCCCCCTCGATCAGCGCGAGTCCCAACCGGAACTGGGCGGAGGGAAGTCCCTTCTCCGCGGCGGCCTGATACAGTTGCGCGGCTGCAGCCATGTCGCGGGTTACGCCGAGCCCGTGCTCGGTAAGGACCGCGAGAAGATAGGTCGCGGTCGGAAGGCCGGCGTCGGCCGCGCGTCTTACCTCGCTCGCAATCCTGATCCGGTCTTCGCGTTTGCCACGCCGGGCGAACGATAGGGCAAGGCCGAGACACCCTTCGGCGCAGCCAGCCAGAGCCGACTTCTCATACCAGTGGTGCGCGGCATCCGCATCGCGCATTGGTTTGGGGCCGCTGGTAAGGATATAACCGAGGATCGCCTGTCCCGTCGCCGAGCCCCCCTCGGCCGCTTTGGTGGCGAGGTCAAGCGCTGCCGCGAAGTCAGGCTTGCCCGAGTAATCCCGTTCGAACAAGCGCTCCGACCCAGGGCCTTTGCCATCAGCTTCCGCCGGCGCTAGCCCGGTCACGTAGAGTGCGGCGAGGAGCGCCTGCGCTTCGGCGCTCCCGTGATTGGCCGCCTGCCGCAGCCACCGCGCGCCCTCCATGCGGCTCGCCGGTACGCCCGAACCTTCCAGATAGCAACGCGCGACCCGAAACTCGGCGTCGGCGATCCCGGCGCGCGCGGCGATCGCCATGAGCGGAAAGGCTTCAGCGGGTTTGCCGCCGTCGTAGAGATGGATCGCCCGGCGCAGGGCAACTCTCGGGTTGGCGAGACCAGTCAGCCGGTCCAGAATTGACATCGATCCAAGCCCTAGATTGTTCCGTTTGTCGCCTGTCGCGCTGCGCCTAAGGCTCCCGCATCGCTTCCTGCCCAATCGGGAGCATCACGCCAAGAATGTATTTGAGGACCGTGCGCCGGCCGACCTTGACGTCGGCGGTCACGGGCATGCCGGGGCTGACGGTGAAACCGGCGGGTACGCCGTGGAGGGCGACCTGGTCGATGGAAATGCGCGTGCGATAGAACGGCTCGGCGTCCGAAGGCAGCATGGCCAGAGAGCTATTTGGATCGCGTGCTTGCTCCTGGGCCGAGAACGAATCGGGGCTGAGCGCTCGCACGGTTCCATGAGCGAGACCGTATTGCGAATAGGGGAAGGTGTCGAACTTGATCACCACGGGATCGCCGACGTGCACAAAACCGCTGCTCCTGCCGATGATGTTCGTCTCGATCTCGAGCTGCGCGTTGGCCGGCACCAGCGTGATCAACCGCTCGCCTGACTGCAAGACCGAGCCGACCGAGACCTTCGCCACGGACTGGACGATTGCGTCTGCTTCGCTCCTCAACTCCACCAGCTGCTTGCGAAGCTTTGCCTTGTTGAGGAGTTCGCGGGCATCGGACATCCGCGAACTCGCCTCCGACAGGCCCTGTGAGACTTCCGCTCGCCAGCTTTGAATGTAGCCGTCGCGCTCGGCAGCCACTCCTGCCTGCTGACGCTTCGCGGCTTCCGCTGTCTGTTCGGCATTGCCGAGAGCTCGGGACATTTCCGCCGAATTGTCCTCGGCGAGAAGGGTATTGAGGCGGCTGCCGACCTCTCTTGCTTCCAGCTGCTTGCGCATCTGTTCGATTGAGGCCGCGACCGAGAGCCGCTGCCGGTAGCCAACGGCATCCGATTGAGCACGCGAGATCACGGAGCTGAGTTCATCGTGCTGCCGGTCGAAATTCTCCAGCTTGGCGTCGTAAACCGCCTTGCGGCGCTCGAAGATCGACGCCTGCAGGGTCCAGCTTGGGTCGAGACCATCATAGTTGAAGGCCTTGCCGTCGGCCTCCGCCTTCAACCGCGCCACTTCGGCTTCCAGCGTCGAAACCTGCATCGCCAACGACGTGAGGTCAGCTGAGGCAAAGGTCGCATCGAGGCGAGCAAGCAATTGACCAGCCTGCACGTGCTGTCCTTCCCGCACCTCGATCGAGCGGATGATCGCTGTCTCCAGTGGCTGCACGACGATGTTGGGCGACTGTGAGACCACGAGGCCTCTGGTCGTCACGACCTGATCGACCGGTATCAGCCCAGCCAGGGCAACCAAGGCGATGACCAGGCTCGAAATGATCCAGACGATTCCGCGCGCCGCACGCGGAATGGGTGCGTTGGCGACAGCCGTCGAAGGCCATTGGAATTCGAGTATGGCCGGCGTCGTCGGATCGCTGGCCTGCCTCCGATGCCAGCGCGCCGGGTGGGTGGTGAGCGAGGTGCTACTCATGGTACCGGACCCCTGCGAAGCGCGACATCGTCAAACCAATCGCGGCAAAACGGCGACCGGGCGGCCCTGGTGGCCGTCGAGGTGCCGGTTCTGCTGTGCCCACAACTGCCGATAGAGCGGGCATCGTTCGAGCAAGACTGCGTGCGGAGCGACGTCGAGAACCTTGCCCTGCTCCATGACCAAGATCTGGTCGCACTCCGTCAGCGAGGCGAGCCGATGCGAAACGATGATCATCGTGCGCCCAGTGGCGATACGCATGAGGTTGGCGCTGACGATGGCCTCGCTTTCCGGGTCGAGCGCGCTGGTCGCTTCGTCAAGGATGAGGATGGTCGGATCGTGGATCAGCGCGCGTGCGATCGCCAGCCGCTGCTTTTGACCGCCCGACAAATTGGGCGAACCTTCCTCGATGTAGGTGTCGTAGCCATTTGGCATGCGTTCGATGAATTCCTGGGCGCCGGCGAGGTGCGCGGCACGCATGGCATCGGAAAGCGTAAGGCCTGGACGCCCGGCGATGATGTTGTCGCGGATCGACCCGCGGAACAGGAAATTGTCCTGGAGGACCACGCCAAGCCCCTGGCGAAGATGGCGCAGGTTGATCTCCTTGAGGTCGACGCCATCAAGCTTGAGGAAACCACTGTAGTCGCGGTTGATCCCCTGCAAGAGGCGCGCGACTGTTGATTTTCCCGACCCGCTGCGCCCGACAATGCCGAACATGCTCCCTGCCGGGATGTCGAAGCTGATCCGATCGAGCGCCGGCGTCTTGGTGCCGATATAGCTGAACGTCAGATCGCTGAACTTGACCTCGCCGACGAGCTTTGGCCTGAGACCGATTGAATTCGAGCTGGCCTCCAAGGGCCGATTGAGGACGGACGCGGCTTCGCCGATCGCTGCACCGACCTCCTCGTAGTCTTCGACCAGCCGCGCCAGGCCAACCAGCGGCTGCGCGACGCGTTGGGAGATCATCATGAAGGCGAACAGGCTGCCGACCATATAGCCCGAACGATCATTCATCGCGAGATAGGCGCCGATCAGCATGGTGCCCAGCACCATCAGCCGTTCGATCGGCGTGACCAGGGTCTGCGGCCAGCTGGCGAGCTGCCCGAAGGCGAGACGCGCTTTTCCCGCTTCGGCCACCCGCTCGTCCCAGAGCGCCTTGCGTTGCGGCTCGAGGCCGAGTGCCTTCACCGTCTTGATGCCGACGACAGTCTCGCCGATCGCCGCCGACTTCCAGGTCTCGGCCTCTACCACCCGCTGGTACCGTCGACGCAGCGGCTTGAGGAATGCGAGGATGATCAGCAGGATGACGACCCCGCAGGCTACCACGACCCAAGCGAGCGTTGCGTTGATGTAGAACATCACGGGCAACAGTACGCAGAGCGTAATCAGATCCAGGAACGTGCTCAGCAGTTTTCCGGTCAGGAACTCGCGGATGCGGTAGACCTGGGCGAGATGGTACATCGTCTCGCCGGCGGGATGACGCTCGAAATAGTCGAGAGGCAGGCGCAGCAGCCGGCTGAAGACGTGCAATTGCAGCTTGGTGTCCAGACGAGCGCCGACGACGTTAATGATCAGCCGCCGCGCGTGCCCGAGCAACGTCTCGTAGGCGAAGACCACGGCGATGATGGCCGACAACAGGACGAGCGTCGAGATGCTGTTGAACTGCAGCACCTTGTTGACCAGCGTCATGACGATCAGCGGCGGCAAGATGGTAAGGACACTGAGCGTGAACGAGGCGATGGCGATGTCGCGCAGCGGCCGGCTTTCCAGCCGCACCAGCTGGGTGAGCCAGTGAAGGGTGAAGGGCGCATCCGCCGCGACCTGGGACCGTGTCGCGCGCAGCATTACCGCGTCGCCTGTCCACACCTGGGACAGGCGCAGTTCATCGACGGCGATGGCTTCGCCATCCTCGGGCGCGTCGGCGCTCTTCAGGAAGACGATATTGCGCTCGGCGCTTGCCCCGGTAAGGAGACCCGCGCCGCCATCGCTGAACAACAAGACGACCGGTCCGGCGTCCTGGAAGCGCAAGAGATGGGACCAGCGGATGCGGACGGCGCGTGACCACATGCCGGCGTTCTGCGCCCACTCCGAGAGATCGGCGGCGGTTGGAACAGCGGTCGCCGACCTGAATTCGGCCGGGTCGAGTTCGACGCCGTGATAGCGGGCGGCCTGCAATACTGCCTTGAGGCGCGGCCCGACCTGGTCGAGCTCGGCGGGACCGCCGGGTACCCTCGCCGTGTTCTGGCCGCCCGGCTGGCCCGCCGCGGCCTCGACGGCGCCGGCGCGGATCGAGTCCGGCTGGTTTTCGGCGTTTGCGGGGACGTTCACCATGGACTTCTCACCTGGTACGCAGGGCGAAACTTCAAGGACGGCCGGGCCTCGGCATTTCCGCCGAGGTTTCCCGGAGCGCCGCATTGTACTCCGAACTGGTCGAGCGCGCGACTCTCATGCCGCTTCCTGTCTCGAGATGATGAACGCTCGCCCGTTTTTCCGCCGGGGTCCTTCCTCAAGGTTCCTGCTCACTCGTGCGGCTTCAAGAGATCCTTCAGGGACGTCTTGACGGTGTGCTCGTTGCTGGCGTAGCCGGCGCCAGGCTTGGTCTGGTCCGAGGTGAGATCCGTGCTCGTCCCGGAGGGCTTGTTCTGGTTCTGACCAAATCCGCTGATCGTCTTGAGGACGCCGAGCAGATCTGTCGCCACCGACTTGGACGCCAGGCCGATCAGGTTGCGGAACGACGCTTGGTTGCCGTGATCACTGTCGCCGAGACCCGAACCCAGGAATTTCGCGGTGTCCTTGAGGCCGAGCGAGTCGGACGTGACATTGGCGGTCTTCTGGGTCGTCGTCGCCAGGGTCGTGGTTGACGGAGCAATCAAGCCGTTGTGACCGCTTGAGGGTCCGGTCGGACCGGCTGCCCCGGTCGGACCCGTCGGGCCCTTGGGCCCGGTGTCGCCCTTGGGTCCGGTTGCACCGGTTGCGCCAGTAGCACCTGTCGGGCCCTTCGGTCCGGTATCACCCTTGGGTCCGGTCGCACCGGTCGCGCCAGTAGCACCTGTCGCGCCCTTCGGCCCTGTGTCGCCCTTGGGTCCGGTCGCACCGGTCGAACCGGTCGCGCCTGTAGCACCTGTCGCGCCCTTCGGCCCCGTGTCGCCCTTGGGTCCGGTCGCACCGGTTGCGCCAGTAGCACCTGTCGCGCCCTTCGGCCCGGTGTCGCCCTTGGGTCCGGTCGCACCGGTTGCGCCGGTAGCACCTGTCGCGCCTTTCGGCCCGGTGTCGCCTTTGGGTCCGGTCGCACCGGTCGAACCGGTCGCGCCAGTAGCACCTGTCGCGCCCTTCGGCCCGGTATCGCCCTTCGGTCCGGTCGCACCGGTCGAACCGGTCGCACCAGTAGCACCTGTCACGCCCTTCGGCCCGGTATCACCCTTGGGTCCGGTCGCACCGGTTGCGCCGGTAGCACCTGTCGCGCCTTTCGGCCCGGTGTCACCTTTGGGTCCGGTCGCACCGGTCGAACCGGTCGAGCCAGTAGCACCTGTCGCGCCCTTCGGCCCGGTGTCGCCCTTGGGTCCGGTCGAACCGGTCGCACCAGTAGCACCTGTCACGCCCTTCGGCCCGGTATCACCCTTGGGTCCGGTTGCACCGGTCGAACCAGTAGCACCTGTCGCGCCTTTCGGCCCGGTGTCGCCTTTGGGTCCGGTCGCACCGGTCGAACCGGTCGCGCCAGTAGCACCTGTCGCGCCCTTCGGCCCGGTGTCGCCCTTGGGTCCGGTCGCACCGGTTGCGCCCGTTGTTCCGGTACCGCCGGTCGCGCCTGTGGCTCCAGTTGTCCCGGTATGGCCAGTCGCACCGGTCGAGCCAGTCGCACCTGTATCGCCGGTCGCGCCAGTGGCACCGGTTGCTCCCGTATCGCCCGCGGCTCCCGTGGCTCCGGTCGCTCCAGTCGAGCCGGTGGCGCCTGTATCGCCGGTCGCACCTGTGGCGCCTGTTGCGCCAGTTGAACCTGTAGCCCCGGTTGAACCTGTTGCTCCGGTGTCACCAGTTGCACCTGTGGCTCCGGTCGCTCCAGTCGAGCCCGTGGCACCCGTATCGCCAGTCGCACCGGTGGCTCCGGTTGAACCTGTTGCTCCGGTGTCACCAGTTGCACCTGTGGCACCCGTTGCGCCGGTCGAGCCCGTATCGCCAGTCGCACCGGTGGCTCCGGTTGCGCCAGGTGAGCCCGTGGCTCCGGTATTGCCGGTCTCACCAGTGGCGCCGGTTGCTCCGGTCGAGCCCGTTGCTCCGGTCGAACCCGTAGCGCCGGTATCACCGGTCGCACCTGTGGCGCCGGTATCACCGGTCGCACCTGTGGCGCCGGTAGCTCCGGTCGCACCTGTGGCGCCGGTAGCTCCAGTTGCGCCTGTGGCACCGGTATCGCCGGTCGCCCCTGTGGCGCCCGTATCGCCAGTCGCACCAGTGGCTCCGGTCGAGCCCGTGGCGCCTGTATCACCGGTTGCGCCTGTGGCGCCGGTTGCTCCGATCGAACCTGTGGCGCCCGTATCGCCGGTCGCGCCTGTGGCGCCGGTTGCTCCAGTATCGCCGGTCGCGCCTGTGGCGCCCGTTGCTCCGGTCGAACCCGTAGCGCCGGTATCGCCGGTCGCGCCCGTTGCGCCAGTTGAGCCTGTAGCCCCAGTTGAACCTGTTGCTCCGGTGTCACCAGTTGCACCGGTGGCACCGGTTGCGCCAGTGGCGCCGGTTGCTCCGGTCGAACCCGTAGCTCCGGTATCGCCGGTCGCACCAGTGGCGCCGGTGGCTCCGGTCGAGCCGGTGGCGCCCGTATCGCCGGTCGCACCTGTGGCTCCGGTTGCTCCAGTCGAGCCCGTGGCGCCCGTATCGCCGGTCGCGCCAGTGGCACCGGTGGCGCCAGTCGCACCCGTGGCCCCGGTATCGCCGGTCGCACCTGTGGCTCCGGTTGCTCCAGTCGAGCCCGTGGCGCCCGTATCGCCGGTCGCGCCAGTGGCACCGGTTGCCCCGGTCGAACCTGTGGCGCCCGTATCGCCAGTGTCACCGGTGGCGCCGGTCGACCCCGTGGCTCCGGTCGAGCCGGTGGCGCCAGTGGCACCGGTTGCCCCGGTCGAACCTGTGGCGCCCGTATCGCCGGTCGCGCCTGTGGCGCCGGTTGCTCCGGTCGAACCCTTAGCTCCAGTATCGCCGGTCGCGCCTGTGGCGCCGGTTGCTCCGGTCGAACCCGTAGCGCCGGTATCGCCGGTCGCGCCTGTGGCGCCGGTTGCTCCGGTCGAACCCGTAGCGCCGGTATCGCCGGTCGCGCCTGTGGCGCCCGTTGCGCCAGTTGAGCCTGTAGCCCCAGTTGAACCTGTTGCTCCGGTGTCACCAGTTGCACCGGTGGCACCGGTTGCGCCAGTGGCGCCGGTTGCTCCGGTCGAACCCGTAGCTCCGGTATCGCCGGTCGCGCCAGTGGCCCCAGTCGCACCCGTGGCCCCGGTATCGCCGGTCGCGCCTGTGGTGCCGGTTGCTCCAGTCGAGCCAGTGGCACCCGTATCGCCAGTCGCACCGGTGGCTCCGGTAGCGCCAGTTGAGCCCGTGGCTCCGGTATCGCCGGTCGCACCCGTGGCGCCAGTTGCTCCAGTCGAACCCGTGGCACCGGTATCGCCGGTTGCACCTGTGGCACCGGTTGCTCCGGTCGAACCCGTAGCGCCGGTGTCACCAGTTGCACCTGTGGCACCGGTTGCGCCAGTTGAGCCCGTGGCGCCTGTATCACCGGTCGCACCTGTGGCTCCGGTCGAGCCCGTGGCACCTGTATCGCCGGTTGCGCCAGTGTCGCCGGTAGCTCCAGTCGAGCCCGTGGTGCCCGTATCGCCAGTCGCACCAGTGGCTCCGGTCGAACCCGTAGCGCCGGTATCGCCGGTTGCGCCAGTATCGCCAGTCGCACCGGTGGCGCCTGTAGCTCCAGTCGAGCCTGTCGCTCCGGTCGAACCGGTGGCGCCAGTATCGCCAGTTGCTCCCGTGGCTCCGGTCGAACCCGTAGCGCCGGTATCACCGGTCGCACCTGTGGCGCCGGTGGCTCCGGTTGCGCCAGTTGAGCCCGTGGCTCCCGTATCGCCGGTCGCACCTGTGGCACCGGTTGCGCCAGTCGAGCCCGTGGCACCCGTATCGCCCGTGGCGCCCGTGGCGCCGGTATCGCCCGTGGCGCCTGTGGCACCGGTTGCTCCAGTCGAACCCGTGGCACCCGTATCGCCGGTCGCACCTGTGGCACCGGTTGCTCCGGTCGAACCCGTAGCGCCGGTGTCACCAGTTGCACCTGTGGCACCGGTTGCGCCAGTTGAGCCCGTGGCGCCTGTATCACCGGTTGCGCCCGTGGCGCCGGTTGCTCCAGTCGAGCCCGTGGCTCCGGTCGAGCCGGTGGCTCCAGTATCGCCGGTCGCACCTGTGGCACCGGTTGCTCCAGTCGAACCCGTGGCCCCGGTATCGCCGGTCGCACCTGTGGCGCCGGTTGCTCCGGTCGAACCCGTAGCGCCGGTATCGCCAGTCGCACCGGTGGCACCGGTTGCGCC
>NZ_PNOT02000040.1 GCF_002879535.1 Mesorhizobium intechi | reverse complement strand
TTGTCTCTGCGATCAGGCTCGGCTTTGCGCTGTTGGAGCGATCATTTTTTCGATGGTGATGTTTTGCGATGGCCCGGCAACAGATCCCGGGGGGGAACGGCAGCGGTCGATTCAAGAGTGTGCGGCAAGGAGTGGGCTGCGTCAGACGCTCAGAGAAATAACAAGTGTTTAACGAGGGAGAGCAAGCAAATGAAATCAACAAATCACTACAAGGCACTATTCGCGGTGGCCTCTCTGTCACTCAGTGTCTCGTCGGCAATGGCTGAGCAGCGCACGTTAAAAATTGGCACCGATGGCCTCTATCCTCCTTTCAGCGTCGTTGACAACTCAGGCAAGATAACCGGTCTCGACATTGAAATCGGCGATGCGATTTGCGCCAAGCTGAACGCAAAGTGCGAATGGACGGCGCAAGACTTCGAAGGCTTGATACCCGCCGTCCAGAACGGCCGCTACGACATGGTTATCGCCTCGCACTCGATCACGGCTGAACGAAAGAAAGTCGTGGACATGATCAAGTATTACAACAACTCCGCGAGCTTCGTGGTTCGAAAGGATACCGACGGCTCCGACCTGTCTCCCGCCAAATTCGCGGGAAAAGCCGTAGGCGCCCAAACCGGGACGGTCCATGCTTCCTATCTTGAGAAAAACTTTTCAGGAGCGACCCTGAAATTCTATCCTTCCCAAATCGAGGCCTATGCCGATCTCAGCGCCGGTCGGATCGATGCCGTCATGGGGGATACGCCGACTCTCTACACGTGGGTGCAAGGCGAGGGGAAGGATTGCTGCAAGGTCTCGGAAGCCAAGATTACGGATCCATCCATTGGAGACGGCGCCGGGATCGTCATCAAGAAAGGCAATGAGCCATTGCATTCGGAGGTCCAGAGGGCCGTCGATCTGATGCGGTCAGACGGTGAATTTGACACGCTTTGGGCGAAATACTTTCCTTTCCGCATCGGAAACGACAAGTGACCAAGATCCTCGCGCCATGAGCGGCCAATCTCAAGCCCAATCCTCTGACGTTGATTGGCGGCGCGAGGCTGTGCAGGGAAACTACGCCGAAAGGCCCCCCTCCGATCCAGGGGGGCCGATCCGGATATGGTTATATTCAGATCGCATTTCGTACGGACCAGGCGACCCGATTCGAATCTCCGTCAACACCAACGCGCAACGCTATTCGCTCGAAATATACCGGGACGGCGCCCATCGTCAGCTGGTGTTTCGCCGCGATGGTATCCCAGGCACTTGGTCCGCCACAGACGTCAATTGTTCGGAGCTGGGCTGCGACTGGCCGGTTTCGGCAGTCGTATCCGACACAGAAAGCTGGCATTCGGGCGGCTTTGTCATCAGAGCTTTCGCTGCATCCGACCGTGATGGCATTCTCGCCGAGAGCGAGCACGTCGTCATCATCGGGCCGGATCGTCAAAAGCGGACGACCGCGACCAATGACAGGCTGCTTCTGATAGCGGCGACGGCCACATGGACAGCCTATAATGACTGGGGCGGCTCCAATCATTATCAGGGCCTGTCCGGGCCTAAGGGAAATGATTTTTCGCCGCGTCTGAGCGTTCAGCGACCTTACGCCCGGGGGTTCGTCAGCATTCCCGATGAGGCTCCGCGTGCCGTGCTGCTGGATCAGCCCGGCATCTTGGAAGAACCGAAATACCCGCATATGGAGTGGGCCTATCGCAACGGATACAGCAAAAAATATGTCTCGGCTGGGTGGGCAAGTTTCGAACGAAGATTCGTGATTTGGGCCGAGAAAGAGGGCTATCAGGTCGACGTCATATCTCAGACCGATCTGCACAACGACCCAGCCATTCTGTCCGGTTACCGATGTGTGGCGACCATCGGCCATGACGAATATTGGTCGTGGGAAATGCGCGACGCGATCGATGCTTATGTCGAACGCTGCGGCTGTATCGCAAGGTTTGCCGGAAATTTCATGTGGCAGATCCGGCTGGAGGACGGTGGGAGTACGCAAGTTTGCTACAAGTATACAGCTCGTGATCGAGATCCATTGATGACAACGGGGCCCAGGCATCTCGTGACCGAGTCCTGGGAGGCGGGCGAAATAGGGCGACCCGGTGCCTCGACGTTCGGCCTCAACGCTACCCAAGGCATGTATGCGAGCTGGTCCGGATGTTCACCCCGTGGGGCCAAGGGATTTCCTCTCTACCGTCCGGATCATTGGGCATTCGCGCAAACTGGACTGTATTACGGGGACATCATTGGCGGCCAGAGCGGCGTATTCGGCTACGAGGTTGATGGGATTGGCTACGAAATCCGCGGGGGCCTGCCATTCGTTGCTCCCGGAATGGTAGCACCTGCTGGTATGGAAATACTGGCTCTAGGCCTGTCGTCGACCATGGAGGAGGGGGATTCGATAAAGACAGGCCAGACTTTTTTAGGACGGGAAGATGCAGAGTATGTCGCCATGGTTCTAACCGGGTCGGCCGATGAGGAAAGCATCGAGAAGACGAAAAGGGGATGTGGCGCAATCGTTCACTTCGAACGCGGAAAGGGGCAAGTCTTTCATGCCGGAAGTTCCGATTGGATAATGGGGCTTGTGCGTGATGACCAGATCGTTGCGCAGATCACCAGGAATGTTCTTGACCGATTTCTGGCCCTTTAGCGGATCAGCGATTTCAAGAGCAGCCGTCGAACAGGTTCCGCGCCAAAGTTCCTTGCAACAGGGCCAGCCTCGGGAAGATTTGCGAGCGCTTGAGTATGGAACGTCGGAAAGCTGGCGCGTCGCACGCGCCAGCCCAACCCCCTATCTGCTGATCACGCCAGGCATGACACAAAGCAGTTCAAAAAGTAGGTTTGCAGCGGTGATCGCTGTTGTTCCCGTAGTGTCGTAAGGTGGCGACACTTCAACCAGATCGGCGCCGACAATATTCAACCCTTTGCACCCCCGAATGATTTCCAGGGCCTGGATGGTTGTGAGCCCACCGATCTCCGGCGTCCCCGTGCCAGGGGCGATTCCGGGATCGAGGCTGTCGATATCGTAACTCACATAGACAGGGCCGTCGCCCATCTGCTGTCGGACTTCGGCCATCAGCGGAGTAAGCGACTTATGCCAGCAGTCTTCCGCCGTGACGACGCGGAATCCCTGCCCACGCGGCCAGTCGAAATCCTCTGCGGCGTAACCGGACCCTCTTAGCCCTATCTGAACCACACGCTTGCAGTCCAGAAGACCTTCCTCGACAGCGCGCCGGAACGGTGTTCCATGCGCAATGGCTTCGCCAAACTGATGCTCATTGATGTCGGCGTGTGCATCGATATGGATGAGCCCGACTGGACCGTGCTTGCGCGCCATCGCTTGCAGGATCGGATATGTGAGGGTGTGGTCTCCCCCGATTGCGAGCGGCTTGCAGTCGAACTTCAAGATGCCGTCGAAGAATTGCGAGATTATGCGCACCGACTTCTTCAAATCATAAGGGTTCGTCGGGACATCTCCAATGTCCGCGACCTGGAGGCTGTCGAACGGGGCGGCTCCAGTTCCCATATTGTAGGGGCGGATCATCACCGATTCAGCGCGAACCTGACGAGGACCAAACCGTGCACCACTCCGGTTCGACGTGCCAATATCCATGGGTACGCCGACAAAACAGGCGTCCAGTCCCTTCGCGTCCGGCGCGTGAAGTAACCTCATCATCGTCGTAATACCTGCGAAGCGTGGCATGTCATTGCCGCCAAGCGGTTGATTGAATGTGGTCATAGTTGCTTCTCCAAATTCTCTTTTTCAGCCGGCATATGCGCGGTGGGCAACACGAGAGCTCTCAAAATCGGGTCGCCCATCAACGGGCGATCCATGGCGAATTTCTTGCGTCAGAAAAATAGCGATTAACCCGTGTTGTATCGGGCCTGCCGATGTAACATTTTGAATTTGCCGATGAGGAGGGAATGTTATGCGACGCGTTCACGACATTGATCTCAAGTTACTTCGTACATTTCGCGCGATCGTCGAGGCGGGCGGCCTCGTCGGGGCGCAGCTCACTTTGAACGTGTCTCAATCGACGCTTTCCACGCAACTGGCGGATCTCGAGAAAAGGCTTGGGTTTCGCGTGTGCTACCGAGGTCGATCAGGATTTGCGCTCACAAAGGCCGGGCAGCAGACCTACGACGCGTGTGGGGACCTGTTCTCAGCCGCCGACCGGTTTCAGAATACCGCTGCCTCGATCTCGGGTGAACTCAAGGGTGTATTGCGGCTAGGCATAGCGGACGCGATGATTACCAACCGGGCTTGGGACTTGTCGGCAATTCTCGGTGAGTTCAACGACCGCGCCAAGAAGACCGTGATCGAGATCTTCATGGACTCGCCTGGCAATATGGAGCGGTTAGTCATCGAAGGGGCGCGAGACGTTACGATCGCCGGCGCCTTTACCCGAAAAACCG
Organism: Mesorhizobium intechi; assembly: GCF_002879535.1. Classification (GTDB taxonomy): domain Bacteria; phylum Pseudomonadota; class Alphaproteobacteria; order Rhizobiales; family Rhizobiaceae; genus Mesorhizobium; species Mesorhizobium intechi. The sequence goes on along the minus strand of NZ_PNOT02000040.1, from coordinate 51,380 downwards.
TCGGCGTCGTCTATATACCTCTCTTCAGTGAGCAGCACGCGATCTTCTGCGCAAACGACCATCCACTGGCAAGCCAGGAACTCGTTGAGACCGCCGAGTTGAAACGCTATGCTTTTGTCGCGCGCCGCTATCTGCACCGATACGATCTCGAGCGAGTTGGGCACCTCAACCCCGGTGCAGTCGTAGAGGAGATAGAGTCGCAAGCGCTTCTGATACAATCAGGCCGCTTCATCGGCTATCTGCCCGTGCACTACGCTGACATCCTGCCTTCGCTTACGAGGGTGAGAACTACAGACGGCACCGACTATTATTCGCCTTTCTACCTTCTTCACAAAACCAACGCCGAAGAAAACCTTCTCGTCAGAAATTTCGTCAACAGAGTTCGAGAATTTAAAATTCGGAAATCAGCGCAGCATTCGCAGTCGATACAGCCCCTTGAAGGCGGTATCGACCGAAAAAGGCGCTAGCGCTTATATTCGATTTTTCGATGTAAGGTGCTAAAAGATCGAATAGACGAAAGCGTCTCACGACCGCTAGCTGCTCCCGTCTATGCGCCGCTGTGGCGAAGATGGGAGCTGCGATGCGAACCGTTGTGATCAATATCCATCTCGCGCCGGCGGTCGCTGCCCCGCGCCTCCGTCGGCGAACAGCGTTTCCGTTTCCTCTGGGAGGATTTTCGACAGGCCGGTTCATCGCGCCTGTCAGCCCTCGTGTCGTGGACGTTCTGGCACTCGACGGTGCCGGCGAACTCCGCTTGCAGCGCGCAACCTGAACTACCTGACCGAGATAGAAAATGACCTCAGGCTCACCAATGATCAGCCTTGACAGGATCCATAAATCCTATGGGTCGCTGCAGGTACTCAAGAGCATAAGCCTCGCCGTTACTGCTGGCGAGCGGGTGGTGCTATGCGGCCCCTCGGGATCGGGAAAAAGCACTCTGATCAGGTGTATCAACGGTTTGGAAACGCGGACCAGCGGGCAGATTCTGGTAAATGGCCACGAGTTGCACCCCAACTGTGAAAACATTGCCGATCTCAACGGAGAGGTCGGAATGGTCTTCCAACAATTTAATCTGTTTCCACACCTGACGGTTCTGCAGAACCTGATGCTGGCGCCGAGAATTGTGAGGAAACTGTCTCGTGAGGAGACACGGGCTCGGGCCTTGCGCCTCTTGGAGCGTGTGAAGATCGCAGACAAGGCTGATGCGTATCCGGGACAGTTGTCAGGCGGACAGCAGCAGCGTGTCGCAATCGCGCGTGCCCTTTGTATGCAACCAAAGGTGATGCTGTTTGACGAGCCTACCTCCGCCCTGGACCCCGAGATGGTCAAGGAAGTCCTCGACGTCATGACCGATCTGGCTCGGGAAGGCATGACGATGATCGTCGTCACTCACGAGATGGGGTTTGCAAGGACAGTGGCTGATCGAGTGATCTTCATGGATGGCGGGGTGATCGTGGAAGAAGACGCGCCGGCGTCATTCTTTGCCAGGCCGAAGCATCCACGTACGAAGGAATTCCTCCGGCAAGTGTACGAACACATCCACTAGTCGCGCATCGCGCCCACATACCGCAAAAGCCATCAAACGCTTAGATCTAAGGAGGCTCGCATGAGCAGACTTCTGCAAACTGGACTCAATGCGGGCAAGGATCCGCTCATCAAAGTGATCGACGGGGAAGGTGTCTACTTCGTTCTTGCGGACGGTCGCCGGCTGATTGATGGAAGCAATACAGGCGGTCCGCTCGGCCACAAGCATCCCGTTATGGTGGAGGCAATGAAGAAGGCGGCTTCGAACCCCGTCATCAACGAAGGTTGGTTCTGGGCTGAACGTGAGGCCGCTGCCGAGGACCTGATTGATATCGCCTTCGGCGAAGAGAAAAGTTGGGTTGGGGCCGTCCGTTTTTTCCTCAGTGGCAGCGAGGCCAACGACCTGGCGCTGACATTCTGCCAGGCTCTAACCGGGCGCAGAGAACTGGCCACACGCGAACGCGCCTATCACGGTATGGCTGGCCTCGCTCGCCAGATGACAGTGCAGCCGCACTGGCATGGCGGCCTTGCCCTTCAAGGTGGTGGCAGCAAGCCAGTTCCATCGCAAGCTTCGGTCCGGATCCTCCCAGCCCCTGTCAATGCGAAGTATGGCGGCGTTTCCGACAATCGGCCCCTAGCCGAGCGAATGGCAGGGTCGGAAGAGCTACTGTCTTCGGTCGCGGCAACGATCATCGACTACACCCAAGGCGGCATCTATTACGATTCCGCATATCAGGATTACGTTGCCAATGCCGCCCGCAAGGCAGGGTCGTTGTGGATCGCCGATGAGGTCGTGACGGGCCTGGGTCGCAGTGGTCGCTGGTTCGCGTTCCAAGGCGGCGAAACCCGTCCAGACATCGTGACCCTCGGGAAGTGCCTGGCAGGCGGATCCGCCCCAGCCGGCGCCGTCGTGATGTCGAAGGACATTGTTGACCAGATGAAGGACAAGAGCTGGCAGACCTACAGCACCTTCCGCGCGCACCCAAGCGCGGTCTCGGCCATAAGGGCTTACCTTTCCGTGATGGCGGACGGGCACATTATCCGCCGCGTCAAAGAGCTTGAGACTCGAATGCAGCAACGGCTTGTCGAGATCGCTCGCAAGCACCCGAGCGTCGCCCGCGTCGACGGCTTTGGTCTGCACTGGACGATCGAGTTGCACGGTCCTGACTGGCGCCGTTGGTATGCAGACACGGCCGAGGCGCCGATTGCATCGCGCGTCGCGGCTCGTGCCATCGAGGCTGGGGCCGTGATCGGCACCAGCGGCGAACAGACGTCGCTGTTCCTCGCGCCTTCGTTCATCATTTCGGACGACGAACTGGATACGCTCGTCTCCGCTCTCGATCATGGCCTGGAGCTCGCCGATGCCGAGTTCGAGCGTGGCGCCGCGTAGGCGCCGCGTAGAGGAGAACAGGACTATGGACGCCACAAACGCGGTCACGAAAGCGGTTCGCCAGGCAGCTCAGGTGTATCTGGACGCGCTGTTTTTTGGAGACGTTGAAGGGTTTCGCTCGGTCTTCCATCCTCAGGCGCATCTTTACTCTGCGACTGAGGGAAAACTCGTCCATCTGACTGTCGATGCATACATGGACATGGTCGCCAGCCGCCCATCTCCACAAGAGAAGGGCGACCACCGCCAGGATGAAATACTTTCGGTGTTCGTGGGCAGCCCAACGACGGCACATGTTCGGGTCAAGGACGTCTACTTGCCCAAAAGGTTTGTCGACGATCTCACCTTCGTGCAGCTCGACGGCAAGTGGCAAATCGTTTCGAAGGTCTGGCACTTCGATTTGTGATTCAGGATACCGGCTGACCTTCAACGACGCGGCGCTCGGCGAGAGAGCGGCGAGATCGAACGCGCCTGTAGGCCCGACGCATTGACTTTCCTATTCCGGGAGGGAGGAAACCTTGATCAAATCTGACTTCGCATCGAAGTTGAAAGATCCTACCCTGTTGGTGGAAAAGGCCTTTGTCGCCGGACAATGGATAACGGCTCGAAACGGAGCGACGTTCGACGTTATAGATCCCGCCACCGGTCAGAAGATAGCCGCCGTTCCGGATCTTGAGGTGGAAGAGGTCAACTCGGCGATCACCGCCGCCCATCGGGCGCAGAAGCCTTGGGCGAAGCTCACAGCGAAAGATCGCGCATCGAGCCTTCGCACCTTCTATGACCTGATCGTGGCGAGCGCAGACGATCTGGCGATCATCCTTACCGCGGAGATGGGCAAACCTCTGCAGGAGGCTAAAACCGAGGTGCTTTATGGGGCAGCCTACGTCGAATGGTTTGCCGAGCAAGCTAAGCGCATCGATGGCGACGTGATACCGGGTTACCAGTTGGACAAGCATATCTTCGTAGTGAAGAGGCCGGTCGGTGTTGTCGGCGCCATTACGCCATGGAATTTCCCGAGCGCAATGCTCGCGCGCAAGCTCGCGCCTGCGCTGGCCGTTGGCTGCTCGCTCGTTGCGAAGCCTGCTGCGCAGACGCCGCTGTCGGCTCTTGCACTCGGCGTGCTCGCCGAACGCGCCGGCCTACCATCGGGCGTCCTCAACGTGGTCACGTCAACAGATGCCGCCATGGTCGGATCGACGTTCTGCACAAGCGAGTTGGTCAGGAAGATTTCATTCACCGGTTCGACGAACGTGGGCAGGATCCTGATGCGTCAGGGTGCGGATCAGATTAAGAAGCTCAGCCTTGAACTTGGTGGCAATGCGCCGTTCATCGTGTTCGACGATGCCGATATCGACGCTGCCGTCGAAGGTGCGGTTGTCGCGAAGTTTCGCAATGCCGGGCAGACATGCGTGTGCGCCAACCGCATCTACGTCCAGTCCGGTGTCTACAAGGAGTTCTCTGAGAAACTTTCCCGGCGGGTCAGTGGCCTGAAGGTAGGTAACGGCTTTGCTAAGGGAACCGAAATCGGTCCGCTCATCGACGGCAACGCGGTGAAGAAGGTCAAGGAGCACCTCGAAAATGCCCTCTCGCTTGGCGCGTGCGTGACTGTTGGCGGCAAATCCGGCGAACCGGGTGAGCAGTTCTTCTCGCCGACTGTCCTGGTCGGTGTCACGTCGGAGATGAAGCTTGCTCGCGAAGAAACCTTTGGTCCTCTTGCACCGCTATTTTCCTTCGACACCGAGGAAGAGGTTATTCAGATGGCTAATGATACCGAGTTCGGCCTCGCCGGATATTTCTTTTCCCGGGACCTCGCTCGGATCTTCCGCGTTGCCGAGGATCTGGAGACCGGCATGGTGGGCGTGAACACCGGGCTCATCTCGACGGAAATGGCGCCGTTCGGCGGCATCAAGCAATCAGGTATGGGGCGTGAGGGCTCGAAATACGGAGCCGACGACTACGTCAACATCAAGTACGTCTGCCTGAGCGTCGCGTAAGCCTCCCCCGGAGAAAGTGACCCACGGCGATTGACCATGACGGGCTGATAGAGCATTGCCAATGGCTCCTGGGGCCCGTGACGGTATTAACTTGCTTGGCACGACATGGGAGGCTGCTTTCCTTTTCGACAAGGAAGCTTGTTGGCATTACAGAAACTGCGGCAAACGCCGGCCTACCTATCGAGCGGTTCATGGTCGGAACGGGCGCCAAAGCGCCGTGCGACACCTGTCAACTGACTTCGGCGGCCCGTGATCATGGGTTTGCCGGAGCGCTCGTCATTCCGCCCTTCGACAACCAGAAACATCGGCCAGGATGCCATCCTGGCTTACTTCGAAGCGCTTCGCCAGAAAGATCATGAACGATGTCGACCTCCATCCTTGAGTCGAAGAATATGGAATCCAAGCGTCCATTTCGCCAGATCGCATCGTGAGAAGGGGCAGGCGCTTGGGGTGACTTCCCAGGAACTGGATGCTTACCGATGCTTTCGCTGCTATGACGCGGAGAAGCTTGTCTTTCCTGATTGCGATGACGTCTCGCGGTAACGTCAAGGCGTCGGATGCTCCACTCCACCCGCCTTTGCCTCCGTGTTCGGCGCCGAAAGGTCGAGCGCCAGCGCGCGCGCTTCGCCTGGCTTCAATTCGAAATGCTTGATCATGTCCTCGAACAGCCCTGGCTCTGGCTGGCCCAGTGCCAGCCGGTAGCGGGTCAGATCCTCCTGCAGATCTCTAAGCCGCACCGCGTTCTGGCTGAAGCGCACGTCGAAAGTGATGCTGATCGGCTTATGCGCAGGCGGCGACCACCAGCGCTCTAGGCCCATGCCCTCCTTCTTCCCGTCACGAGCCGCCTCGAAGATGGCCCAAAATGGGCTCTTCCTCGCTCCGGCCTCGAGGCCAGCTGCGGCATAGGTATTGGCGAGAGAGCGCCGGACGCATAGGCTCGCATATCTGGCGATCCGGCCTTCGCGCTGCTCGAAGTCGACCGGATCGCGCGGGAGATCCCAATGCACGATGCGATCGCACCAGACATGGAAATCGAGGCCTTCCTGGCCAACTGAGGTCGTCGCGAGAACATGTGGCCAGAACGGCGAGTTGAAGGCGCGCCGCAAGCTGTCGGAACGCAGCTTCTTGTCTTTTGCCGTTTTCGTCTTGGTGCGTTCAGCTCCGGCATAGGGGACCACTGCATGGACGCTGACGCGCTCGGGCTTGCCCACCTTGTCCTTGCGCATGCGCACCCGTCCCGCGCGGCCGAAAAAAGCTTGGCGCAGATGTTCGAGCGGCGTGGCGTCGCCGATCAGGCGCATCACCGCGAGATGCTCGTCGACCACTGCCTCGAACCCGCCGATCAGGATGGCGCGTCGCAGGGCGTCGGGATAGGAAACCCGCTTTCTGGGCTTACGCCGCGGCAGGATCGCTGGCCCGAAGATGCGCTGGCCAAGATAGGGCCGCAGATCGTGCCAGCAGAATTTGAAAGCGTGCGCCAACCCGTCGTCTTCAGGCAGCAGATCGGGTTGATGGCGAAGCAGGTTTCTTCCGATCGCCATGCCCGGCGCGGACAACAACCAAGTGGCAAGGAGTTTCACTTCAGTCTTCGAGATCGTGCCTTTATGTTGCTCACGATTGTGCTTCAGCCAAGATTTCCGGGTACGGGTCTGCAGACCGGTCACGTGCCGCAGTGCCTCGACGATAGCGCCTCGTCGATCGAGCGCCATCTCGATGTCGAAAGCCAGCGCCCAGGGTTTACGATCGGTCTCTTCCCGCTTGGCTATTGTAAACCCCCGCTTATCGAGCCACCCAGCGAGCGCCTTTCTTGCCAGTTCGCCTACGTCCGCCACCACGCGGCTAGCGCCCCGCGCAGGCTCGATTGCTTCGGCGAGATTGGGCCAGGGTATGAAAGAAGCTATCAGTGGCCATGGGGTCTTCGGTTCGTACCGGAGATAGGGTTGAATGGTCTTGGCGGCCTTCTGCCTGCGCTGCACATCGAGGCTGAGCATAGCGCTGACGGCAAGCGGAGTGGCGATGTAGCGGCTGAACAACAGGGCCTTTCCGACGGGCTTTTCGCGCGCGAACAGCTCCGCCCACGGTCCGCCAAGTTTCCACCAGGGGGCGGTCGGAACGGCCCACGGCAAACCGAGTAGGGCGAGATCGACCGGCGGTGGCTTGACCCGATCACCTGAGACATCGGCGACCACGAGCGCGCGGATCTGGGGGTGCGCCGTCTGCGCGATCGGGAGCGCGCTGGTGATCTTGGGCAGGTCGGTGAAGACCTTGCTCACCTTGTAGTCGAACAGCGTCTCGGCCGGATACGGAACAGAGGACCAAAGCGTTGTCACCCAACCACTCATCTCGGGCATCGTCTTCGAGACAGCCTGCGCGAAATGTCGGAAAACGCGAAGATCGTTCGGCTCGACAACCGTGTTGTGCGAACGGCGATCGAACAGTTCGCCGGTTATCGTCGTTGCACGTTCGGTGCGGGCGATAACCGGCCGAAGCGAGACCTCGACGTCGAGCTTGGCGGATTTGACAGCAGCGAGCGCGGCCTTGCGTTCCCCCTTGGCCTGAAGCGAACGATGGTGCTTGGCGATCCGCTCGGCCGCCACGTCTGCCGCCGCCTTGGCTTCGTCCCCGAATAGAAACCGCACCAGCTTGATGAAGCTACGATATCGGCTCGCCTCGACCTCGGTGCCGTCGACCCGCAACAGTCGATAGGGCGTCGCCGACATCAGCAACAGGGCAGGGCGCTGGAGTGCATTGTCTCCGCCCAGCAAAGTCCGGATCAGAAGGCGCTGGACCTCCTGCCGTTCCGCCTTGAAACCAGCCAGCGTGATATCGTCATTGGGCAGAATGAGATCCGCGTAGCGGTGAAACTCATCGAGAATGAGTAAATGCGGTCGCGTAACGGGATTCGTCAGCGCGACCAGCGCGAGCGCCGCGCGGGCGCGCAGAATGAACTCCGCAATGTCGTTTGCCCTCGCGTCCAGCCAGGCGCGGAGCTCAGCGTCGAGATCGACGCCATCGAGGCCCATGATGGTTACCAGAGCAGCGCGAAACGGGGCAGGGAGGTGCCTGGGCGCCTTGGGCTTCCAGCCGAAATGCTGATGATGGCCCTCTTGGGCATTTCGTTCATCCAGCAAGCTCAGGCGCCGCCAGAATTTTGGCGCGACACGACCAAGGAGTGACGCTATGAGCTGGCGTTCTTCGACCTTGCCACCGCGTTGCACGGCTTTCCATCCCGGAAGACTGGTGTCGGGCGTATAGGAGAAGAGACGGAACTCGCTCACCGGTTCGGTGCCGGTCATCGCTGCCGCAAGCGAAAGCCGATCAGGGGGACTTTCCCAACTGACATCGAGCGTAGTGAGCTTGGTGAGATTTTGCGAAGCGATGTCGAGGTTCGGGCAAAGATAGACAACGTTGAGCGGGCCATCACGCAGTGCTTTGAGGCGCTGCGCGACCGACTTCGACGATATGGTCTTGCCCAGGCCAACCTCGTCCGCAATCAGGAACCGACGGCTCCCGATATCGCTCGTGAGCGCGCGCAACGCGGCCTCGACCGTATTCTGCTGGAATGGTTCAAGCGCCATGGGGCGCACCGATGTCAAGGCAGGCGCGCACGGACGACCAGAAGGACTCGACTTCGTCCAGCTGCCGCAAAGCCTCCACGCCCTCCTCATCCTCGCGCTCGCTAAGATCCAGTCGAAAGCCGTCCAGAACCTCGGAAATAGCCGTCGCACGCTCTTCGAATTGCGAGGGATTGCGAGCCCAGGCCGCGAGCACTTCTTCCAGAGCGAACCGGCCGATTCCGAACGGACCATCGCCGACACCCCAGGAGGCGCCGTTCTTGTCCGCTCCCGCCCACGTGGTGGATTCGGTTGGCGTGATACCCTGCAGGCGCGCGCGAAACCAGGTGGCAAGGTTGGACGCTCCGATATAGGCGGCCGTCGCGGCGCGGTCCCGAGCAAGCGCATCTAATCCTGGAAATTGCACCTCCTGCGTCCAGGCCCTTTTCACCGTCGGATCGCCTCGCGATTCCGCACGGAAACTCACCAGAAACGTCTGCAGCTTGAGCGGTACCTGGCCCGGCCGCAGGACGATCCGGCGCGAGTTCGTTGGCCATTCGACCACGGAATCCGGAAACGTAAAGAGCCACGCCTCGAGGCGGTAGTCATCAAGAAAAGCATCCAAGCTGTCGGAGACCTCGAGGGACAGACCATCAGCATCGATGGTGAGCACAAATTCCAAGTCGAGGACTGCTTGCAGCGCGTCGTCGAGCGCGCGGGCAGCTGCCTCCCGCTCCAGCGTCTCTGCGCTCGGTGGCGCGACAGAGGCGAATTCCTGAGCCTCTACGAAAGCTTCGAGTGTGCCGGCGATGGCATCGTCAATATCGAGTTCGGCCATAAGTTCAACATTGCGGTCGACAAGCCCGCGGCCCGTTATGTTCGCGCTACCGATCCAGAGCCGATTGCGGGTATCGCTCTTTTGCAGAATGAGTTTTGCATGAAGTCCGCTCATTCTGATCGGATCGGGCGCTTCCGTTTCGGACGTCTCGTCCTTGGTGGCCACCAACGCTGGCTGGTCCGGCTGGGGCGCTTCGTTGACGCGCACTTTCATGCCTGCCTGCTCGCCCAGCGCGTTGGCGGTCGTGGGGATCGTCAGCAGCTCCATGGTTGAACCTGCAGGCCGCGGTGTCAGCGCCTTCAGGCCGCCGGCGTTGACGAACGGGCTGATCAAGAGGGTGCGCCTGGACTTTGGCAGCGGCGTGAAAAAGGGCTTTGTCGTGCCAAGCGCGCGCCAGTGCAGTTTGCGAAACTTGACGCCCGCCGGCGCCTGCCAGCGAAGGTCGGCGAGCTCGACCAGGATCGCCTCGGGCCAGTCGAGTTGCCCGGCCAGGGCGCGGATCATTTGGGCGATCTCCGGAATCCGCTGCCCTTTTCTGGCAGGCATCCCGTGTAGCAAGAGACCGGCTTCGCGATCGGCGCTGATGGTGAGGTTGCGACTGCCCAGCCAGAACCGCCATCGGATCGACTTGTCGTCTCCCAGGTAGCGCGTGAGCAGGGCTTTCGGATGCCAGGAGGCACCGGGTTGCGGCCTGACAGAATGCAACACGCCGTCGAATAGATGAAGGATCCCGAAATGGTTTCGGGCGGGCTGCAATCTACCCTTTTGATAGAGAATCCTGAGACGCGGGCCGAGCGAACCGAGTGCGTCGGCGAGGCACATTGGGCCACCGCTCAACTCGTCGTCGACCGCGCCTGTCATCGATATTAGCATCGCGGTGACCGCGACCAGGTCGAGCGAGTATGTGAGACATGCCATCCGGTCGATGCCGAGACCAGGGTCGGGTCGCATCGCCTCGAACACCGAATAGGCCTGCTGCGCGCCGAAGGCGGTGTGTTCGCTCATGCCGCCGGCGCCAGTTCTTTGAGGAAGCCGGAGACCTTTTCCCAGCGATAGGTCAGGGGCCATGGTTCGAACGGCTCCCACGGTTTTCGTCGATCGCCCGAGCCGTTCAGCAGAAGCGCGCGATCATCCTTCAGTGCGTATTCGCGTTTTAGGAACGTCGGTTGAAGATTGCTGTAGTCGGACATCTCCCTCGCCACCCAGTTCTGGACGGCCATAAGGAGGGGTTTCAGCGCGCCCAGTGCGTGCACGTCGTCCCGTTCGAGAAGGTCGACGTTCAGCGCCAGCGCTTTCGCCTTATGGGTGCCAAGGGCACTTGCCAGCATTTGGTCAGGCGATCGCACTGTAGACCCGTCCGCCCTTTTGAGATCCCCGACCATGGCGATGTAAAGTGCGCGCGCCAGGCAGACGAGCGATGCGGCTTGATCGGCGCGGGTGAGCTTCAGGATTTCTGTCGAAGTGCAGAGCTTGCGAACGGCCGGACTGGTGATCGCTGCAGGCGCTGCTTGCCGGCGCTCGGCGAGACGCGACAAGAGCGATATGTTCCCTTCCGGGTCGCGCAGCTTCGACCAACCGGCGCGGATCTTGTCATCCTCCCGTTTCCCGAGATCGAAGTCGAAACTGAGCCCTCCCTTCCTCCTCGCCCATCCTGTCGGCATGTCGGGCGGATTGACGAAGATGGCGTGCCGCTCGCTGCTGGCGTCGACCTCTGGGCGGTCACGGCGCGTCAGCAGATCCCAATGCCGATTGAGGTCGCTACGATACGGCGGAGCCGAGGTGGACTCGAGTGGAGCGAGCAGGCCCCATGTTCTGAGCGCGCTCCAGTAGATGCCGCTGGGCTTGGATACCGGGCTCCCCCCCTTGCGCAGGACGCGACCGCCAATGATCCCGGTGCCGTCTTTATGACCGTAATTTTCGAGCAGCTTGTGACCGGTACGGTCCTCGATCTCAGCGAACATTGCATCGGAAAACAGGCCGCCAGGGGATCGCGCAGCCATCTCCTGCAGCGCCCAGCAGATGAACCAAACATACCGTAGGCTGGTGTGCTGGACCGAGGTGCCGGGGAAGAACCGGTCGGCATAGGCGAAATGGATCACGCCGAACCCAAGTTCGTCGCGCGTACCGTCCGGTCCCGCGTCGGCGAGACTAGCCTCTGCAGCCTGGCGTTCCGATTGAGAGAGCCAGACCCAGCCCAGTTGCGGTTGCAGCAATATCATTCCCCCGAAGCGAACTTTAGCGTGGCCCGGCCGTTGAACAAGCGATCAGTTCGCGGCCATCGCAATATTCTTTTGTTCAACGTGAAACGGACCCGGGCCGCCTTCGAATGCGGTGAGCGCTACTGCCGGCGATGTCGCACGGCAGCCGCCCTCACCAAGGCGTCATGGGCACGAAGGGACTCGCATTCGAGGAAGTTCCCATGCCGCCAGTCGCCCCAGTCGCTGATTTGGACCACGAGGGCGTCGGCGTCGGGATAGATATGGACGAACTGCCCGTTGATTCCGACCGCCGTAAAATCGGTTCTGGGCCGGCGGGCCAGCCACCATTCGTATCGATAGTCGAGCGGACAGCCGGGATTGAATGCGTTCGGGTCTGCTCGGGTGCTCTCGTCCTCATTGTGAGGCCCATGTTTGGTGGCGAGATCAAACCAGCCACGGGGGATAAACTGGTGACGGGGCCTATCTTGCCCCTCATGGAGAACCAGTAGCGCAAAGCGAGCCAGATCACCGACGGTGGCAGTGAGACAGCACGCACCAATTGCCGCACCGGTTCTGTCTACCTTCCATTTCGCTTTGGCTTCAGCGCCGATGGCCGACCACAGTCCTCTTTGAAGGAAATGCGTCAGCTTCTCAGGAGCGACCATCTGTTCGGCAACGGCCGCGATCACGCTTGCATCAAGCCCTGAGTAGTTAAAGATCCTGCTTGAGTAATCGGCGCCCCTTGAGCGGCGTTGCTTGGCAAACTCAATGATGCTGGCGCTTTGGTCGTCCTTGACCTCCCTTATGAATTCAGCGCCATCTGAGAACCATCCGTCCTCCTGCCATTGTATACCCGAGCGCATCATCAGGAGGTGTTCCAGCAACGTTCCCGCGTATCCGCTTTTCGGAGGCCTGCGCTAAGAACCGGTACGAAGTGATCGACGGGACGCTGCATCACGGCCTCAAACTGCGCTCGCGTTTTGGCGCCCTTCGTTTCGGCAATCGCACTGCCAAGCAGAGTTGACGTGATCGACTTGGTTGCGGATGCGAGGCCATAGCGCTTGGCGCGGTCATCAGGGTCCGAATTGTCTTCACGACATATGGTGGGGTCATTGTTGAAGCGCTGGAGCCTAATCTGACCCGCCTTGACCACAAGCAGCGCGCAGACCCGGGCGTATTGCATGAACTCGCTGATCGAGCAGCTGGCTGAGACATGTTTCCTGCAGGCAAATGTGATGTCTCCCACATCCTGCCCAAATGTTAGCGGACTTGCTTTCCCAGGAGGTCTTATCGGGGCGCTATGGTCATCGTCCGCCCGCCCGACGCCTCCGCTCAAGGCGAGCAGGATCGCCAGCCATACGCCCAGAAGTCGCGAGCGATCGGCGATCAATGAAGCGCTGCGTTTATCAGATTGCCGAGCCGCATCCCGGCCAACGCCACTTGGCTTTGCGCAAGGCTCTTTGCGGCCTTCTCATAGTCAAGGGAAAGCTGATACGGGCCAGGTCCATTGCCGATCACCGAGCCGTAGGCATAGGTCTGGGCCAAGGCGGCGCTTTCCTGGAACCAACTCTCCGGGTCGCTTCTCGTGGCCAGGATCGGATCTGCAGGGGGCAGCAGAGAGGCTGCGGCAATCGCAGCGCCGGGAGAGGCGGAGTCGCCAAGAAGACTGTCCCAGAAGGCGTGCAGCTTGATTGGCGCAATTTCCCCGACGTTGACCATCTCGTCATTGCCGCCCCTGTCTCCCTTGTCGATGAGTTTGGTGAAGCGCCCCACCGCATGCAGGGGTTGATGGGCGTCGCCGACAAGGTGGAGAAGCCAGACGAGATCGTAGCACTTCAGGTCATCGGTCGCGGTCGTGTCTGCGAGCGCCGTCGTGAGAAGTTTGATTTCTGAAAGGGCGTTCACCGGAGGCGATGGCACAGTCGGGGTGCCATCTGGTGAAAACGGTATGTCGTAGAAGTGCCAATAGGCATGCGCCAAATGATCAGAAGTACCGATGTTTTGGCCAGCGTCCGGGTTTCCAACGTCATCGCCTTCGGACTTATAGCAATCGGGCGTGTGTAGGGATTTGCAATTCAAATCGGTCTTGATGTCGTCTGCCCAGGTCGCCGCGCGAACAAACGCTTGTTGTGAAATCTCGTCGTCGGGCAAGCCTTGTAGGCCCTTGGTCCACATGCCGTAGGCGGGATGAAGTTTGATCAGCGCGTCTACCTTCGTCTTTGTCGCGGGCTTCAATCGACCGTAGGCAATTGCCGCCACTTCCATGTGGCCCATATCCCACCACGCCATGGCGGGAGACATCAGGCCCATCAAGATCGCAAATACCACTGTTACAAAACGTAGCAACACAGCCTCCTTTGTCGGCGTACTTTCCTCGCGCAGTTTACGTGCCCGTCACAAGCTCAATGTCGGCAAATGCTATCTCCGTCCAGAATTCTCTCGTGCCGAACATGAGATGCTCAGCCGGTGCCGAACACCCCGACGGCCATTCCGGCCAGCGCCAGATAGGCGATCGAAGCGATCAGGGCGACGAGCGAAGGACTGGCTTTGGACAATGCTTCCACGAGGTCCTTGACCACCGTAAGGAAGCCGGAGACGTTGGGGACCGCCTGTGTCGAGGGAGCGCCATCGTGAATCGTTTTCAGTTGCGCGATCAACTGCGCGACGGCCGTCGCAAGATAGAGCGCGAATGAAGCGATTGAGAAGTAGAGCGCCCATGTCGCTATCGTGTCTTTCATAAGTCACCTTTGCTTTCTGCGTCGATCATTCTGTTTGGGCAGAAGCCGTCGCCTGTGATTGCCGCACTATTTTTGCTGGCGGATTTTCAGGAGTTCGGCACGTAGCGCGTCGATCTGTGCTTGCAGGCTTTCTGTCAGCCTGCCCGTTAGCGGGCGAAAAGGATCTCCGATGGGCCCGGGAGATCCCCGCCACTGTTACGGAGCGCATCAAGCGGCCCTAAATCTGAAGGGTCCGACGGGAAGACGAGTTTTGGCACGTCCGTGGTTTGATCCGCCATCCCCGGGTAACTGTGCACCCAGGCTCGAAAATTCTGGACCCCAATTGCCACCTGCAAAGAATAGTCAAGGGCTTGGGTGCCACTGACAAAAGACGCCTTGCCGAGATTGGCGAAATACTTCTGGACGGCACCGTCATTGTCGGGATCGGGCGGGCCGGGTTTAAGAAGGCTGGCTGTTTGTTCGGCCAGCGTGTCCTTCAGTATGGCGCGGCCCCAATCCAGCGCCTGGCCGTGACAGGCGATGCAGGTCGACCGAGGATTGTCCACCGGACCGTTCAGGCGTCCGAACAGTCCAAGATTGTGGCGCGGCAGGGCGAAGAATTTCTCCGAGACCCGCGGGTTGACCCACGATTGGCTGACGCGTTGGCCTCCCTGCTCATACTGGAACGCCGTCAAAGTCGGATCGTTGCCCCAACTCAGTCCAACGGGCGTGAGCCGCTCATAAGGTGTGTTGCCAGGCGTGCCGGCATCGTAGATGAAAGTTCCGAACAGCCAGCCCGACAGACCGTTGCGGCGGTCGTCCTTCACCGCGACATCGACTTGCAGGAGGCGCATGGTTGCGACCTGCCCCTCCTTGCCGATCGCGGCCTTCCATTCGAGCGAGCCGGCCAGATACGGCACGTCCGCCGGCGTCGCTGTGGTGAACAGCAGCTTGATCGCGAAGCTACCATCAAGAAAGGCGAAGTCCTTGGTCTTGGGGAAGGCCGGATCTTTCCAGAGCAGCGCCAGCCGGGCACAACCGGGTGCGTTGTAAAATCCGACCGCCCAATTCTCGCCGGATTGCTTTTGACCCGCATGCAGTTCGAACGGCCGCGAGCCACGCTCCTTGGTCATGCCGCGAAGCCGCTCGCGTAAATCCTGAAACCACGGTGCCAGACACCAGCGGTTTTCCTTGTCGTCTTCGATCCGCCAGTCGAGCGTCACATTGTCTTTAAGACCGTAGGCTAGCAACGTGCGTAGATAGCGCTCGGGCTCTTTGGTGGGGTCGATGTCCTTCCAGGGGTATGTCTGGGCCGGATAGGCCGCAAGCGATCCCAGTTTGAGCGAAAACTCCCGCTCGCCCGAACCGGCCTCAAGTGGGTGCGTGCTGGCGCATTCGTACTTAACGCGCGCGGCTTCGCTAAACGGCATGCCTTCCGTGTCGCACCGCTTGTCACCTGTGAACTGCGCCGGACTTGTCGACAACAAGCACGCAAAGAAGATGCTGGTCAGGGAGAGAAAAAGTGCGCGGTTGCCCATCGCCGACCTCAGAGGAAACACTGCATCAGTAATTGCGCTCGGCGACCATCCTGACCGCCGCGACGTAGTCGTCGATATCCGAATCCTTGAAACCTTCATGCAAGATGAAGCGTATGCCGGTCTCGACCGCCGTCTCAGCCCCGGGCAGACTTACCTTGCGGTAGTCGTAAGTGCGCCCCGCCACGACTTCGGCTGGCCATCTGCCCGGAAAGAAGGTCTTGTTCAGGAAGTAGTCGCTTCGGTAGATAGGCTCCGGCACGTAGGCGCCCGACGAACTGATCCCGGCCAAGTCCAACATCTGATCGCGAAACACTTGGCGCGAGCACTTGATCACACCAGGACTGTCGATGCGGAAGAGAAAGAAGAAAT
Organism: Mesorhizobium intechi; assembly: GCF_002879535.1. Lineage (GTDB taxonomy): Bacteria > Pseudomonadota > Alphaproteobacteria > Rhizobiales > Rhizobiaceae > Mesorhizobium > Mesorhizobium intechi. The sequence continues at coordinate 35,261 of NZ_PNOT02000040.1, read as the reverse complement.
AGCTGCTTTCACCGTCGAGCGGCCTGCCCTGCGGGATGATCCCACGGATCTTGGCCAGTTCGTCGTTGAGCCGATCTCCAAGCCTGCGCCGCGGCAGAACCATTTGATCGAGCTTGGCCAGCTGGACTTCGGCCATCGCGCCATCAAGGTCACTCATCCGGTAGTTGGGCGCGAGCGCATGCAGGCGCACGCCACGGCCGTGACGATCGAAGAACTTGTCCGCGTAATTGTGGCACAGAAAATAGTCATCGTCGTTGTGGGTCAGCACGAAGCCGCCCTCACCGCAGGTGATGTGCTTTTGATCGTTAAGACTGTAGCAGCCAAAACGCCCGAATTGTCCGAGAGGCTTTCCTTTGTGAGTCGCACCCAGGGCTTGCGCGCAATCCTCGATCAGCACGAGCCCCTTCGCCTCGCACAGAGCCGCGATGTCACTGATCTCTGCCGGACGACCCGTCAGATGCACCACAACCACGCCACGCGTGTGTTCGGTGATCGCCGCCTCAATATGTTTGGCCTGTGGCATCGCTGTGTCGGGATCAACATCCGCAAACACGGGAATGAGGTTTTGATAGAGGATCGCATTGATCGTGCCAATGTCAGTGATGGGCGTGACAATCACCTCGGAGCCGGTTGGCATCTGCGACGCGGCGATCGCCACATGCAGGCTTGCGGTACCAGACGATGTTGAGACCGCCCGATAGGCGCCGAACCGATCGGCATATCGCTGCATCGTGCGCGCGACCGGCGCATCGTCGGGTTTGCCCGACCCAAGATACCAAAGCGTGTTTTTCTGCAATGCGGCGTCAAGCGCTGCGCGTTCAGCCGCATCGAAGCGGACCGGGCGTTTCGGTATCGGTTTTGTCGGAACAGGCAAGGCGGACCTCCGCGTCAGGCAATGGCGTTGACGTAGAGTAAAGCAGCGCCGCTGTTGGATGGCTAGTCATGCACGGGCCGTCAGAACGCGTATGGATGCGAATTCACGCTGATTTCACGCTCCAGGCGGCCCTGCGAAAAAGTTTCGCTCCAGTCGCCACTGAAATCACGCAAAGTTCTGCAAATATCCAGATGAAACACTGCGCAACTGCCGCTGAAGGGCAAGACCTGTTCACGACCCGCCCACCGACGCAACCGCGCTCTTGGCTATCGTCTGCATCATCGGCAATCGCCGCAGCGTATTGACCGGATATGCCGGGTCGAGCAGCGCGGCGGGGGTAAAGTCGGGCTCCTGCCGCCGCAGAGCACTTACCGAGCGGGCAAGATTGGGCGTGTCGCCGCCCAGCAGATTGAGCGCGACCTCGTAGCGGCGTGTCGACACGAAATCTGGCCGGACCCGCAACGCCGCTTCCGCATGCACAAGCGCCTGTTCGTACTCCGACAGAGCCACTGCCGCCATGCAGGCAAAGTGCTCGAAGTAAAACGCGTAGGGGCCGTTGCGGGCCAGGGTTAGGGCATGGCCCGCCGTTCGGTAGCCTTCCTCGAACCTGGCATTGGTGGTCAGGGCGTTCGAGAGCAGAGCCCATCCAAGCGGATCGGTGGGGTCGCGCTCGACTCCTTGCTGCGCCATTCGCAAGGGCGTGCGCAGATTGCCCTGATGCACATACTCGATCTGCGAGCTGATTGTCTGCACGATAGCATCGTCCGGCGCGTGTCGCAGCGCTTCGACCGCGAGCTCCGTTACAGACGGCGCGTCGTCGAGGAACGACATCGAGCGGTGCTGAAACAGCGCCGCATTGCGCAGAAAACCGCGCCACACCAGGTAGCGGCCACGCGGCTCGATCTCGAAGGCACGTCTGAACAGCCGGTCCGCATTGATTAGGCTCGGCTTGTCGAGGCGAAAGAACAGGTCCTTTGCCCGGCGTTCGAGCACAAAGGCACACGCGCCTGATCCCTCGATCGCGGCGTGCTCGGCGAATGTGCCCATGACGTGTTCCACCGCACTGAGTGCGAGCTTGTCCAGACTGGCAGAGTCGTGCATCGCAGCCATCGTTCCGGGAACGCTGGCATTGTCTGACCACAGCTTGCGCCCATTGTGAATCTCGCACGAGAGAAACACCCCGTCGCTCAGCGCGACTGACAATAGCCGGATCAACAGTATCGACTGCGGCGCTCCATCAGACGAAGCTACGCCGTGCCCATCGCCGGCACCGCCGGCATCCATGATCTCGATATCGTCGATCTGTCGAAGTGCGCCCAGAATACGGTTTTGCAGCAACCGCGCGCCGACATCGGCCGCCGGCGATCCGCGCGCATCACTGCGCACCATCACCATTCGCTTCGATTTCGGTCCGGCTTTGCGTCGCTGCGCCCATTGCGCCAGCGCCCGGCCGCGCAGGTCGCCGATAAGCGTCTCGAAAGCGCGATCCCGCACGTCGACGCCCTCAAAGGCCTCGACGCTGCCACCGAGCCCGGCATCGGCCGGTGCTTCACAAACCAATTCGAAAGCCGAGGGATCCAACGTGACGGCATGGCGCGACGTCATCAGCAGAGCCCGATGCGCTCCGAGCGTCCGGCGTATTTCGCTCAAGGCGGCGCGCAGACTCCCGGCCGCCTGTTCGGGCCCGCGGTCGCTCCACAGACGCTGCTGCAGCCACCCTCGCGAGCGCGAATGACCTGGCGCGGTGGCGAGAAGCACGATCAGCCCGCGCGCCTTGCTGCCGTGCGGAGCGAAATCCCGGCCTTGCTCGTCAATCAGGCTTAGCTTGCCAAGAGCATTCAGCTTCAGCATGTCTCCCTGCGCCAAATATTCCCACCAAGGATTCAATATCCCACTCTCTTGTACTTGGCTACCGGCCACGCGGTACGAAAATCATTCTCTTGCAAAATAATACAGGCCGGCATCTCGCAGATGAACCCAAGTCGCAAAGACGACAGTTCCACGAACGGGGAATTTTTCACGAGCAATTCACGCCGAGAATTTCAGGCATGAACTAGGATCGCCAACATTCTCGCTCGAAGCGAAAATCAAACAAAGTCTTTGGGACACGCCGGTCCATCGTTGCCGCCTGGCTTAGAGACTTTTTGCGCCATAGGAGGACGCCTTGGACAGTTCCGTACCAACACTCCGCAACAGGAGATCGAACCGCAAGGGCGGCCAGGTCAATGCCGCTGCAGGCGCCCCTCTCGGCATAATTGTCGACCTGCTGCCACCGGGATTCCCCACGCGGCCCGGAACACACATCCGGCCAACCACCCTGACCATCCACAACACGGACAATGCCTCGCCGGGGGCCGACGCGGCGGCACATAACCGCTACATACGCGGTGCCGATGCCATCGCCCGCAAGGTCTCCTGGCATTTTACCGTGGATGACCGCACGATCTACCAGCACTTGCCCATCTACGAGAAAGGGTGGCACGCAGGCCCGGCGAACGCCACAAGCGTCGGCATCGAGATCTGCATGCATCGCGGCATGAACGAGGCGGCCGCCTACGACCGCGCAGCGAAGCTCTGCGTGTTTCTGGGCACGCAGCTGGGCATCGCGATGCCGCAGGGTCTGCGCCAGCATCACGACTGGACAGGTAAGAATTGCCCGCGCGTGCTGCGAAGCCGGCCGGACGGCTGGCAGGGATTCCTGGATCGAGTGGCGGCTCTGAGGCGGGGAGCCCGCGCCAGCACAGTTCCGGACGTCACATTCCTCTCGGCGTCGACGGCGTCTGCTGAAGCATATGAGGCTGCGGCGGGCGGCGAGGACGCGCTCACCGAAATAGATCGGCACTTTGCAGAACATGCCGAGGATACGCCCGCACAAGCCCTGCCGATCCCTGCAGGCGACCCCATTGCGTTTGCCGTCTCCACCGCCGCCGAGACCTACTGGCCTGTGGTGACGCGTCATCCGCGCGCTATGGAAGTAAACAGCCGACTCGCCGACGGCGGCACTTCCGGCGGCAATGCTTCCCGCCGCTTCATGGCCGACCGAAATGGCGGAGCGCGCTACCATTGCGCAATCGATCTCTATTGTTCGCAAGGCGATGCCGTCGTCGCCGTCGAGGATGGACGCATCGTCAATTTCTACCCCTTTTACCAAGGCACCAACGCGCTGCTGGTTCAACATGCGGGTCATGTCGTCAATTACGGTGAGGTGGCGCCCAACTCGCTGACTGCTCTGGGCCTTCGCATCGGCGACCGGGTGCGGGCGGGGCAACGGATCGGCACGATCGGTCGCCTCAACATGCTGCATTTCGAAACCTATGCCAGCGGCACAACCAGAAACTACTCCTGGCCTCAATCCAGTCCGCGCCCCAGCCGCCTTCGCAATCCCAGCCAGCTTCTCTTGAATCTCGCGGTCTCTGCCGAACGCCTCGACACTGATCAATCGGTATCGCGCGTCAGCGTCATCGCGCCGGAGAGCGTGAAGACCCTAAGCGCGCCCGCCATTGCCTTTGCGCCAGCGGCCATTCCTGCGATGGATCAGAAGGACTGGCACTCCTTTGGCAATGGCATGCGGGAGTGGCGCTATGACGAGCGCGGTCTCGACACCAGAGAACACGGCGTGATCACGAAGCAGCGCTGGGAGCAAAGCCTCGACACCATGCGCAAGATCATGGAGTACATGGGCGTTGAGTTGCTGGCCGCGAGCGCCAAGCACGGCATACCGCCCGCGCTCCTGATGATGACGGTCGCAACCGAAACACACATCTACAAGGCGCAGAAGTTCACCGGCCCCGAGACGTTTCGGTGGGAAGCCCATGTACAAAACGACGATGTAAATCCGCCGACGCTGGGAGACTATTCGGCCGGTCCCATGCAATCGCTCGGCACGACGGCGCGCTGGATCATCCGCGCGAAGGGAGCCGAATACGGCCTTCACTACATGCCGTTCGAAATCGCGCCGGTCTATCCGGCAAAGCCCGATCCCAGACCCGCCGATCATCCACTCTACTCATATGCGGCGAATCTGGATTTGGGTGCCGCCGAGATACGCATACGCCTGGGCAAAAGCGGCCTCGATCCAATCTTCGTGGCGGCTGCCTTCAACGCAGGTGGACTTTACAAGAGCCCGCACAGCCCGTGGGGCCTGCGAACCTACGGCGACCATCTCGACCGCGCGGCCAAATGGTACGGCGACGCCTGCGACTATCTCATCGAGATCGGAGTCCACTAACACACAGCTCGTCCTGAGAGGAGAAAATCATGGCATACGAATACAAGGTCATGGGACAAACCGTGCGCCTCGACGTTGATCCCAGTGCGGTCGCGGTCCAGTTTCACCCGACACAACCCAACAGCGTTCGCATGACCGCCACAGTGGCTTCGGGAGCCGGTCCGTTTTCGAACCGCTTCGACATCCCAGGCGAGGACCTGACGATAATACCGGTTGATCCCACCGGGCCGAATGTCGCCGACCCGGTGACGAGGGCTCAATCCGAAGGCGCAATAAATGCGCTGAACGAGCAGCCAAGTGTGATGCGGGCCGCCCCGGTCTTTCGAGTAAACGGCAATCAGGTCGTGGCAAGCGATCGAATCCTGATTGGTCTCGACAAGCCTGCCATGAAACAGGCAATCCTGAAGAAATACAAACTTGTCGAGGTGAGCGCTACGGACGACCGCATCGTTGCGCGAGTTTCCAAAGACGCGGACGTATTTGCGCTAACAGCTCAACTCGATGACGAGGCCGCCGTACGCTTCGCTGAGCCCGACCTTGTGACCATAGGCAGGCACATCCCCAAGCGACCGGTCGGCCAAGCGCAACCACCGCTGAACCCGATCGTAACGGATCAATACGCAATGCGTATCACGCGCGCCAGCGAAGCTTGGGCCATATCCACGGGGAATCCGAGCATCCGCATCGCTATTCTGGACGAAGGTGTCGACACCAGACACCCGGATCTTGCTGGTGCGATCACGGGCACATTCGATGCTGGTGACGAGGATACCTATCAAGATCCCAACCCCTGGGACGGTCACGGAACGGCTTGCGCCGGACTTGCGGCCGCCGCCGGCACCGCCGGTATAGGTGTTCAAGGATCGGGTACCGGATGCTCGCTGCTAGGGGTCAGGATCGCCTACTCCGCCTACAAAGAAGGGCCTTGGATCACCAGTAACTCCAAGATCGCAAACGCCATCGAATGGAGTTGGAAAAATGGCGCCCACGTCCTTAGCAACAGCTGGGGCGGCGGCCTCCCTTCCAACGCTATTTCGGAGGAGTTCGAAAAAGCTCGCACCAGAGGTCGTGCGGGGCTGGGCTGCGTGGTCGTCATCGCTGCCGGCAACTATTCGACTGCCGTACAGTTCCCTGGCACTTTGCCGAATGTGCTGACGGTTTCTGCGACCAATGAGTTCGACGAACTCAAGACAACGACCAGTATGGACGGCGAGAACTGGTGGGGCACTTGTTTCGGTCCAGAGATTGGCATTGCAGCGCCAGGCGTGCACAATCTGACAACCGACATCTCAGGCACTTCCGGCTACGCCGGCGGCGACTACTTTCCGACATTTAACGGAACGTCATCGGCAACGCCCATTGTCGCGGGTGCGTGCGGGCTTGTGCTGTCGGTCAACCCCAACCTGCGCGAGGATGAGGTTCGAACGATCATCCAGCAGGCCGCAGACAAGATCGGCCCATATCCCTACGGCGCGAGCGGACGAAACGACTATTTCGGTCACGGCCGGCTCAACGTTCTCGCGGCGGTTCGGTCGGCGATACCTGCGGTCGCGATCACGGATGCCGCGGCAAGCCCGCGTAAGAACAAGAAGAAGACGGACGCCGGCAAGAAAGCGGCGAACCATCCCGTAACATAAAACGAGCTCGGCATGAGTATGCCGGACCAACCATTGTACGCCAAGCGAGGCGTTTGACTTCAGGGACTAGAGAACTAGGCACTCCGCCATGACGGCGGAGGCTGGCATCGTTTGACCAAAGCAAAAGGAGAACATCATGAATACCCAGGAAGCATCCGAACTGATCATGCGCGAAGTGAACCAAGCGCCTGGCTCGATCGGGAGTGCCGGAGCGGGAGGAGATTTCTGCTCCATATGGCCCAAAGCAAAGCCGATACTGGAATTGCTTTCCGGCATCGCCATCCTGATTCCAGGGGTGGGGGCAACGGCGGGTGCCGTCCTGAAGGGCTTGATCGTCGTTGGCGACAAGATAGCCGAGGAAATCTGTCACTGACCATCGGCGATTGCCAGGCAGGTCCCGTCGGCTGGCGCCGGGGCTTGCCATCGCTCTCATGAAACAGGGATGCGGAGCGATGAGCCAACTGCGGGAATTTCAGGCCGTTTGAGACAGGGCGGCAAACTCTCTGGCGATCAGTAGCAGCGGATCCTTGCCCAGCAAGACCAGTTGGACGACCTTGTGGAAATGACGCGGGAAACGCCAGCGTTGCTCACGCCGACAGATTGGTCCCGCGATCTGCGCCGGCGGCCTCGCCATCATGGTCGGCCATACCCAGGCCAGTGGCGTGCCGATCCCTAGCAGAGCGGAATGAATACCCCCCGACTAGGTTTGACAACTCGCCGGCCGGCAGTGGATTGCACCTCTTTATGCAGTCCACATCTATTGCCAATATTATGAGGGTCAGCATTGCCTTCATCGTTTTGATTGAATTTGGATAACCTTCACACGTTGCATCAATCCCACGTCAGCGACGGCAGCCCAATCTGGGTGGGCTTCTCGGTGAGAATTCGTCCCACTTGTTCACAGCTCGATCCAGAAGCTACTCAAAAGTATCAAGGCGTTCGCGGACAATCCCGCGCATCTGCGCTGCCCGTTCAGCGCCGACTGAACCATCTGTCAGTGGTGGCGGCGGCACGAGCTGGTCCAGCCCGTGCGCAAGTGCTGCAATCAGTTCATCCATGGCCGCATCCGCAGCAGCCGCCGGGATACCCGCGGTCGCCGAGAACCGCCGGAAATCCGCTCTCTTCAGCCGTTCGTCCTTGCCGGTGATCTTAAGCGCCATGTGGTCATGCTGCAGGTTTGGAAACACCCGCGTCGCCACCGCGTCGTACAGTGGCGCCAGGCGTACCGAACTGAAATCTCGCCTGCCTGGCTCGGCGATCTTCAGCACGGCCATGTTCTTGAGATGCATGTCGCCATCCGCGATCAGCCACGCGAACAGTGCCCGCCTCAAAAGCGCCAGCAGGTCCGCATCCGCATCGGTCGAGAGGGGGCGTAGTGCACCCGCGATCCGCTCCATGGTGCCCGTGTATTTGTCTTCCGTCCGCACGCCGAGGACTGACGCCATGTCCTCGAGCGCCATACGGCGCAAATCATCAAGGCTGGTACGGATGTCGAACCGCTCAACCGCAAGGGCGTGCGGCATGCCATCGGGCATAGCAACGAGCGCAATCGCCGGAACGGTGAAGCCAGCCGCGCGGCCGAGTTCCATGGATTGCCATTCGATTGCGGGCAGCGCCTCAAATCCCGACGTGCCGGCCGGCTTCAGAATATGCGTAAACGGCTTGTTGGTACTCGGTATCAGGGTGCCGTGAGCATCCAGGAACATCGGAGCCTTGATCTGCACGCCCGACAGGCGCGGTGTTGCGCCCGTTGCGAATATCCGCGCCAGGTTCTGTTCGAACGTATCTTGGATATCGCCGCGACCGGGACCGGCATAGATCCCAGTGAACATATGCTGCGTCGTGAAGGTGTTCAGCCGCGTCAGCAAAATATCAGCGGGCAGGGCAGCCAGCTCGCTCGCCCGCTCCACGATCGTGATATTCGACATATAGCGCTTGCCCGTGCGCAGCTCTGCCCGCTCGTCCGGGTTGTTCAGCACCCGGCCCAACCAGCCTTCCGGCAGCAGCGATTCAATGAAAGGTGGCAGTCTGCCGGGCGTGGTCTGCCGCACGAGCGGCGGTCCGTCCGGATCTGCACCATGCCAGCGCCATTCGAAGCCATCGTGCACAAGGTTGCCGATCGGCACCCCGTGCCAAGCCACAATCAGGTCGAGCGCGGCCTGGTTGGCGACGGCCATCGCCGCGGCCGGCTTGCGTTTGAGGAAGCGTTCGGCCGCACTCCCTTCATCAAGCCAGTCATTGTCACGGGCGAGCTTAAACACGGCGTCGGCGGCGCTGTCTGGACTGCCGTACTCTTCAATCAGGCGCGCTGCGATTCCTTCTTTCATCGTTTCATCGAACGAGGCCGCATGTTCGCTCCGGATGCGGAAGGCTTCCAGGAAACGCTGCCGCAGCGAAGACACGTCCACACGCAGTTCGCCCATGTCGTCGCCGACAATCGCCCGCGCGACGGACGGATGGTTCGGCGCTTTGTTCTGGATGATTTCGAGCGTTCGGATACGCTGCCGGTGGACGCGACGGCCGGTCAGGAACAGGCGGCCATCGCGCATCGGGCCAAGCAGTACGGCACTGGCGGCCGACAGGTAGGCGTTCGGATAGAGGTATTTGGCGAGGCGTACCGCGTGGGTCCGCACTGTCTGGTCTATATCGTCGTCGGCATCGACATAGATACCGCGCATCAGCTGGACGAGCTTGCCAGCCTCCGCCTGACGGTGACCACGCATTTTGTCGATGTTTTCGCCGACGAGATGGAGGGGCATCGATGTAACTTTCGCGCATTTCAGATACGCGATAGTTACAGAACTTTGACCAAGGGTTCAAGCCGGATGAACTATCGCGCATTTCAGATACGCGATAGTTTCATGCGGCGACATTGCCAAGCGTCACGGAGGTGGCGATCTTCGACGGCTTGGCCGACTGGGGAGCCAACACGGTTCGAGAAGTCGCTGCCGGCTGATCGGCGCTGCGACCGGCAATCTCTTTACTGAGCGGTGAAAAAGTCAGCAGGGCTTTACCCCTTTCCCCCAGGAGGCAAACAAAGCGGTCGGGTGTGCCCGTTTTTCCGTTACGCGCGATATAGGCTTCGCCGAGGACAACCGTCTTGATCGGCACGTCCTCCACATTGGTTTCCGCCTTGCTCACCGCAACGCTTTCCATGTCGATAACAAGATCGCTGATGTCCTTGGACTTTTCCTGCAGAGCCAAAAGGCCGGTGGCCTTGCAGGCAGTCACCGCTGGATCGTCGGCGGCCTGAGCAGGCCGCCTTGAGTTAGCATGCCGAGCACGAGTGAGGCTCCGAGAAATTCTTTTATCATCATGTCGCCTTCCCAGGAAAAGCCCTCGTCGCCGCAGGCCGGAATTTTTCAAAACGACGCCGACGCAAGGCCTTGTCGATAAGGTCCTTCACGGCATCCTTTACCTTACCCTTTGCGATCTGAGCCTTGCCCTTGGCCTCCTGGATTTTTCCTTTCACCTGCTCTTCATGGTTGTCGGCTGCCTTGCCAATACCTTGACGCGCCTTGCCGGCGACCTCGTTGACTTTGCCTTTGATCTTGTCGGATGTGCTTCCCACGGTGGCTGCCCCTTCGTTAGCGAGATGTGCCCGAAGTAAAGCTGCAGACCTACATTTTGATGCGATTGGCCTCGCCATTGTTGTAATCGACGGGTTGACAATCGCTCCTCAATGAGGACGCGAAGCCTCCGCTTCGCCTTGAGATCGAACGCCGCCTGCGCGTGCATCTTGGGGGCGCCAAGCTGGCGGTGCTGCTCGTTCCGATGGCGAACTCGCAACGATCGAAGACCCGGGCCTTGGCGGCGCGGATAGCAGCCGTTGTTCCGTCCGCTGTGGCGGTGCCCTGGCTTGACCAGCTCGCTGCTGAAACCGCGCCCGCCGTCAGGGATGCCGCTCGCGCTGCACTGCGTCAACGCCACCTTGAAACGGCGGCACTGGCTCATCGTGATCTGATTTCGGAATCGCCGAAGCCCCTTCAGTGGGCTCGCCTGGCAACGATCATGGAAATCGTCGACCCATATTATCTGTGGGCCTGCAACGATCCAGCAAGTCTTGGCTCGACATTCGACGCACTCCCGCATGAGTTTTTAGTCGAGGCACGGCAGTTGCGATCGCGGCTTCTCAAAGATCGCGAAAACGCTGCGTCCAAAGCGGATAGGGATCATTGATGCAGGCCATCGATGGACGCGTCGCCTTATGCGCTTGAGTCGGAATCGGCTAAGACTTGCCCTCAGGGCCTTTGTTGGGTCATCGCACGAATGATGACATCGGCAATCGCCAGTTTCAGCTCGGCTTCCTGCTCGCTTTGCCACCGCACTCTAAGGCCTGCGACTGTGTCGTCGCGCTGCTTTATGGGCATCCGCAGGAGCGCGGCGACGACGATATCGATCCTTGCCTTGCGCGCCGCCATGTCCTGCGCACAGCAAGCGACCGTCCGATAGAGGGCCGCTGTGTCGAGACCGCCGGTGCTGTCTTGCTCCAAAAGCACGGCTGCTGCAGACACGGTTTCCTGCAGCCGCGACGGCTGAACGCCGAAGCGTCTTGCGTCCGCCAGCGCTGTCTCGAAAAAATTGAGGATGGCCTGACGGGTTTGAAGATCATGCTCGGCCGTGCCGCCGATCACGGCCCTTGAGATCGCTACGAGATGGGTTGACGTCAGTCCCGCGGCGAGCTCGATCGCGTCCGCGGCTTCACCCTTGTCCTCCCCGGTATAAGCGATCCTCTCCGTCTCGGGAGATGTTGCGTCGGCCAGGATGGAGCGCAGAATCTCCCGCTGTCCGGCCGTCATCGGCGCGCCTGATCGGGCGAGCAGACCAACCTGTTCGACTTGCTGATCGTTTGGCGGCAGAGGGCCGGTCCCGACATCAGCACCCACTGTCTTGGCAATGAGCGCGCCAAGCGGCGGCTTTCCCGCCGCAGGGTCGCCCAGAACAAGCCGTAGCGCTTGTTGCTGCTCTCCGGAGTCGTTGGCGGCCCCGCGTTCCGCTGCGTAGTCGATCAGTTTGACGAGAACTGGAGTAGGCAGCGATCGATAGGCGGCGATCGCCTCGAGCCAGCCACGCGCGTTGACGAATGCGTGTCGCCGCGAAACCTGGTCTCCAGAAAATCCGATGCTGTCGAGAACCCATGTGATCTCGGCATCCGGCAATGCGCCATGCGCGGCAAGCTCGCCTAGCTCAATCCGGCCCTGATCCGACTTCTCGCGGGCATGAGCCCATGCAATCACTTTCCCAGGATCTCCAGCGCTCCCAAGCGTGGCAAGAGCATGCACCGCGACGTCCGAGCACCCGTCCATCAGCGAGACGAGTTGATTGCGCTCTTGCGGTGTCACGGCCTCAAGCGAAAGGTCCGTTCGCCGGGCGACCACCGCTGAGACGAGCTCGACCATCGCTGCCACTTCTGAAGACGTCGGTCGCTCGGTAAAGCGAGCCGCGATACGCTCGGCGGTGATAGGCTCTCCCGGCGCGGCAACGGTCTCTCGAAATTGTTTTTTCCAAACGGCGTTGGCCGTCGTGAACATTTGCACCAGATCCGCAACTTGGCCGAACCCGATGCTATCGTCAGTCCGTGCCGCCGCCGCCAGGCCGCGAATCCAGACTTTGTAGTCTGCCGGATCCGAGAGCAAGTACGTCAAGAAAATGTCTGACGCGGGGCCTGCCGGCTCCTCCGAACCGCAGGAGCCCGGAGCGAGATAGTCTTTCCACTGCAATTTCCAGACATCAGGCAAGGAGCGATGGGGCTCAAGCAGAGCGACTTCGGCCGCCATCTCGGTCGATGACGCGAACGCTGGCGTTGGCGTAGGGATGATCACATGGCCCATTGTAGTCAGGTGCTCGACAGCGTCTGCGAAACCGAGGCGCACCCTCCAGCGAGCTGCCGTCTCGGAATTCAGATAGTCGTCAATGAACACGTCGGCCCATCGCCGGGTGCCTCCGGCGCCGAGGCCAGGCCACGCATGCATTCCTCGCTCATCGAGCAGCGCCGCCTGGAGGTCCTCATCCTTTAGATCGGATCTCGCCGCATCGGTCTCCACTCGCAGTGCCCATGGTCCGACGTTTAATGGAGATAACCATTTCGGCCCCGCTCGCAATTCCACGGAACCGGACGGGTTTATGGCGGGGCGCCACGTTACCGCTGAAGTCGCGGCGATCGCGAGGACTGCAATACATGCCGTTGCCAGACCGATCTGGCGCGTTCTAAGTAAAAGTGTCTCGTACGTGGTCAACGATTTCTGCGGCACGGTCCCCGACACGACCGTCGTCAATTCGAGAACCTCGCTTGCCGCTCCGAAGATCACCGGTTCCTGTGCGGCACTACCTTTCAGCCCAAAGGCGTGGCGGGCAACGTCAGTGGCAACCTCGCTGAAAAGATCGCCAGAAACCACTTTCGTCCGGCCCGCGGCCTCTGGACTGTCGGTCAACGCTTTGATGAGGGCGTCAGCAAAAAGCGACCGCCGAAAAAACGGATCTTCCCAACTCTTCTGATCGGCCTTCGACGAGGTCAGGCAGAACCGCCCGCGTCCCGGTTCGGGGCTTTTGAAGAGCGTTGTCTCGGCCCCGAACTGCCCCGCGTGGCAGGCATCAAGCAGAAAAAGTGTGCTGGCCGCCGAGGATCCAGAAACCAATGCGTCCAGGTCGGCCGCTGTCACTTTGGTGTCCTGTGGCCGCTCGTCATGGAACAGAAACTCAAATCCTTCGCCTCGTGCCCTCCCGTGACCGGCCAGGTAGACAATCAAGATGTCGAACTTGCGGGTTTGCGACGAGATGAGTTCACGAACCTTCGACAAGGTTGCGGCCGAGTCAACGAGACAGATGTGGTTCGATCCGTTGCCCGGCCACATTCTCGAAAAAAGCTCTGACAGTTCGCCAGCGCCGCTCGCGAGGTATCGCAGTGGCCGCTCAGTCGGCTCAAGCACGGCGGCGGGGTAGGCCGATATCCCGACGCAGACGGTGAGCGCCGAAGCGGGCCTCATCCTCTCAGGAAATCGCGGACGCTGGACTGATTGCCGCCCATGCCGCCAGCCTTTTCGGGGGCAGCTTTTATGAGCTTCTGAAGCAACATAGGGGCTGCCAGTCCTATCTGAAAGGCGATAAGGGCGTCGGCATGACCGCCAAGTTGCAGCCATGACAGCCCGCCGCCGAGTATGACCATCGCAAGAGTGATCAACCAGTAGAACAGGCTCCTGGCATAGTCTGGCAGGTTGGGATTCTCCCTCAGACCCCACCAATGCAGCAATTCGTTCGCTGCGCCTCCGCCGACCCCGACGCCGAAAACTGCGAGCTCAGATTCAAGGACCATATTGCCACCCTCCGCCTCGATTTCTTGATGTTAGTCGAATTTTGTTGTCGGCGCGATCTCGCAGACACTACGATCGGATCTCGGCGCAGTTTCGCGAGGCTGCCGAACATCGGCCGGGATCGTTGATGATTTGAAAATTCAAGCCTCCAGCGATAGCCGATGAGCCCGATGATGATCTCGGCAAAATCCGGCATGACCAGATGGACCTGGCGGAGGCTTGGCGTTGCTCGACACCAAGGCGCAGAAGCTGGTGGACGGTTCCGAGACGTCGAGCACGCCCGCGCCGCTGCGACCCGTTAGCCGCAGCCAGTGCGGCCGGTTCGGCGTATGCTTTCCTGGGCTATCCTACCGGGTTGGTCGGTCTGGTGGTGGAAGTCGAAGGCGCCGAGATCGACGAAATGGCAGCGACTGTCTGCTGACGTGATCGAAACGATGGCGCTTCGATTTCGATTTTGTCGTCTCGGCCCATTGTACTCTTAGATTCCGAGTGCCTTCACCCAAGCCGACACCTGCCCATAGGCATCCTGCTGCCATTGGTCTGGACTGCGGCCCGCGAGCAGGTCGCTGTCCTCAACGAATTTGCGGACATATGTAGGGCCGAGCATCTCAAGTTCGGAGAATTTCTCCTTGATGAAATTGTAGCCTTCAACTGCTTCCTTGTGTTCGAGCAGTGGCTTGCAGGCCTCGGCAAGCGCTTCGATCCCATCGGAATAGTTGAAGATGCAGTAATAGATGTCGTACGCGTCCTTGCGCTTGTCACGCTTTGCGAGCGCATAGCCTTTCATGACAAGCAGCGCCGGGATCGAGGCGACCGCGATCTCGACCTTGTTCTTGCCTCCGCCGATCATATTGCCGGTGATCGCCGTCATTTGCGGATACCGCAGCGCAAGCTCTGCGCCATCGACGCGGATCACGGCGAATTCGCTCAAGAGCGGCGGGATATTCTTTTGGACATCGGCCCCCTTGGGCATGAGGAAATCGACGACGATATCGATGGCGGGGCCGCCATCTTTGGCAGGCACAGACCGCACTAGCTGAAAGCGCTTATGGGTATCCTTGCGCTGCTCATAGCCAGCGCCTTTCAGTGCATCAACAAGCGTGACGTATTCCCCGTCCCCCAATGCTTCAGCATCAAGTGCGAGATCGACGTCGACTGTCCCGACATGCGGCATGTCCTCGTTGTCGAGCAGTAGCCAGGGTACGCCGCCACCCACAACCGCGAATTTCCCCTTGAAACTCCCAAGAACCTGGCCAATCTCCAGCAAGACGGACTTCACAGCCTCAGTGGTCCGGCTTGGATAGTCATTTGCCGATTGCGGCTCGCCCGGCGTCAGCTCAACCATGACAAGCGCTCCGTGCGAAGGTGTTCGGCAGCTTCTTTTCCCCGCTCGCCTGCTTGCGCCAGATCCAGATACGTCTGGACGATACCCGTCGTGCGGATGCCGGGATGCGGTTCGATCGCGTCACGCATGACACCGTCATTTTCGAGAACGGTAACGACGAGGTTGTCTCCCTTAACCGCCGGCTCAGCGCGCAAAATGCTCCGCAGAAGGGGCATCGCCTCGCGACGCGCATAAACATAGTGGTTGGAAATGCGACCGTAGGGCGCAAGCCACTCGGCGGCGGAAAACGATGCGAGCGCGACACCACCGTGGGTTTCGTTAACAAGCTGCAGCGCCGCGCGTTCGAAGCCCTTGCCATGCAGAAGCGTATAATAGCGTACCACTTCACCGGGCGGGGCTTCGTAGTTGTCGCGCCAATTGTCGAGCAGGGTTGCGGCTCTCGTGAGTCTGAAACCGTTTTCGTCTCGGCCTCCCCATTCCCGATCGATAAGGGCCGAGGTAACATTGCTGATGTGGCCGAGGCTCACGTCGGATTCCTGGGCAAGGTCGGTGACCTTCCACGTGCGATTGGGATGAAGCAGCAGTACCCGCAGAACCTGCGCGGACTTTGGCTTGAAAAGCGAGCGCAGTTCCCGTTTAATCACTGGCGGCCGCGACGGTGACTCGCGTTCAATGTAGATGCCATCGAAGGCGATGCGACAATTGCCTTCCAAGTCGAGATAGTTGACCGCGAGCTCGCGGCACGTCTCACGCGCATCGTTTGAGAGATAAGGCGTGACGAGGATGGGCACCACGCGCGAGCCGAACTGGGCTGAGGCGGCGCGAAGCTTCAATGCGGCTTCCCGCACAATCCGTGGCTGGCCAGTGGATTTGACTTCGCACACAATCTTCCACGATTGGCGCTGGATTTGAATGTGCGCGACGAAATCGATACCGCGGTCAGGTCCTGCGATGTGCGGCTCCGCGGGGATATCGATATCGCCGATAATGGGAACGTCCCCCAGCACGCGCCGAACCGCCTGCTGGGCCTCAAGTTCCAACGCTTTCAACGATTCCGATGATTTCAGCATATGCTGAAATTAGCATTTTTGGTGAAATTGTCAATCCATTTCACTCGAATTGGCAATTTCAACGTTTGCTGAAAGGCCGCCTTTCGGTGAAAGCTTCTTTAGGATACCGCCTTACGCAAAGCCTTCAAGGTTTCCTCCGCATCTTGAAGCTGGCGCAGAAATTCTGGATCGGCCTTTAGCTCCTGCAGGGTCGTCCAGGGAATGGCCTTCATCGAACTGATGACGGTTTGCAGTTCGTCGCCCAGACCAGGCTTCCCCTTCTTTTCGGGCGCCGCCACTCGGAGCATCGCGGACTCGATATCACGAGCATCATTGAGAATCGCGAGTGAGCGACGGGAGACACCACCAACGGGTACAATTCCAAGTTTGGAGCTAGGCTTTTGCCTTCCGTTTGGCCAGCGCCTTTTTGGCCGGAGCAGGCTCGCGGCCAACGCTGGTTACTCGCTTGATGAACGTGTTTGAAAATGTGATGGCCGGCTTCTCCCCCACGCGCCCAATCGAGTAGAGGTAAACCTTAATTCTCCGAGCATCGAGAGCGGCTGCCATCTGCGGCCTGAGCGCTGGCCGATCCGGAATTAGAATTATCGGCTCAAGGTCGTCAGGCAGATTTATCAATGATGGGTAGAGCGCAAGCTGCCCCACGGCCTCGTAGATGTCATGGGCGAAAACTCCTGTCTTAATCTCGACGAGAGCATTGGCCGGTTCGATCATCGCGTCGACCGTATATCCGGAATTGGTGGGCTTTGTCAGTGACTTCCCGACAAGCTTCTTAAGCTCGGCCCAAACATGCCCTTGCATGTCTTCAACCTCCTTGGTTCCACCTGTGATCGTCACCTTCTTGGTGCGCCCCTGTTCGTCCAGCCCAAACCGATATGTCCCGGGTTCGGCAGATAAAAGTGCCCCGCCGCCAGCCATCGACCGGGCCATCGAACAGGCATTTACGAAGGCGGCGGTGGCTTGTGGTATTGTGCTCGCAGACGAAAGATCGGCCACGACGTACCACTTACGAGATGATGCTTGTCCCCGCGTCATCACAGGGACTTCGCTCAATCCGCTAAGGTCTGCGAAATCTTCTCGTACCGTGCGCGAGATCGGATTTTTCTGCAGCCACCCTTGGCGCAGAAGTAGGGGCCGTCCCTGTTCGTTACGGCCGAATGCAGTCAACTTACCTCTGTCTTGCTGCTCAACGTCAGGTCGAACGATTTTCACCACCCAGGTCCCCAGGCTTGAGTCTAGTCCCAGTACCACCTGGTTATCGATCAGACCCCGTTGACCCCGTCGGTTAGGGGCGAATACGACGCCGGTGCCGTCGATAACCCACCCCCTGTCGTTATCAGTGCCGCCTTGAATCAAAGCCTGGACCCAGTCGCGGTAAAGGCGATCAGACTCGCCTTGATCGGTTAGCAGTTCAATCATCCACCCCCTCCATCGCAGACAAACTTGGAGATCGTCGATACCACGAATGTCACCTGTATGCCTTGTCCCAGACCGAAGGCCGAACGAGCCATCAATCGACGAAAGCGTCGACAAGGCCCGGATGCTATGCGTCACTGAATCGGGCGACTCACGGTAGCCTTGAAAGCTGATACTCTCCGCAGGACACACCTGAAATGACAAGCGGCCCTTCTCCGGCCCAACAAGACGATGCCGCCGAGCTTTACTTCCCGCGTCGGCTGACGCTCGTCGATGCCACGATTGGCAACAGCCGCGTCGATGAGATGGGGCTCCTCACGCTTGCCGGCAACAGGGTCGTCCTTGGCGAGCCCGGCATGGGCAAAAGCGAGCTGCTGGGTGAACTGGGGCGGCGGCTGGGCGCCGAACCGGTCACCGCGATCCGGTTCATTAACAGCAAGAACCCGGCAAAGCTGGTGGCAGCGGGCAAGCCGGTGTTGATCGACGGCCTTGACGAGGCGATGTCGCAGCGCGAAGGCGACGCAGTCGATGCAATTCTCGCCCAGCTCGAGGAGGCCGGCTCGCCGCCGTTCATCCTCTCGTGTCGCTCGCGCGAGTGGCAGGCGCGTAGTGTGACGAACCTTCGCCATCTCTACGGCGCCGAACCCGCCATCCTGACGCTCGAGCCCTTCAATCGGACAGAAGCGCGCGCCTATCTCGCCGTGCGGTACTCAAGTGTGGATGCCGATCATGTGCTCGACCATCTCGCGGCGCACAGGTTGGAAGAGCTCTACCGAAATCCCTTGACGCTCGGACTTATGGGACGGGTGGCAGAAGCCGATACACAATTGCCCGGTACGCGCGCCGCCTTGTTCGAGCGCGTCTGTACATTGGTCTGGCCTGAGCACGATCCCGATCGGCAGGATATGGGGTTGGCCCAACTTACGCAGGATGAAGCGCTCGATGCCGCCGGAGCGCTCGCTGCTGGACTTTTGTTTTCGGGGGCTGAGGCCGCCAGCGCAGCCGGCGCGGCGCAAGTCCAGCAAGGTGATCTACGACTTGCCGATCTGGAGAAGCTGCCGGGCGCAAATGCCGCGCGGGCGATCTTCTCCAGCAAGCTGCTCCACAGCGTCGGTCCCTCGCGCGCCAAACCGATCCACCGCGTCATTGCCGAATATCTCGGCGCGCGCTGGGTAGCGCGACAGGCCACCACCCCGCGGACGCAGCGGCGTGTTCTGGCGCAATTGCACGGCAGCGGCGGCGTACCAGCGAGCCTGCGCGGCCTTCACGCCTGGCTCGCTTACCACAGTCAGGCGATGGCCGAGCGGGTTATCGCCGAAGACCCTTATGGCGTGCTGCGCTATGGCGAGGCGGTCGCGCTGACCCCTCATCTTGCGGACTGTCTTTTCGAGGCGCTGCGCGTCCTCGCTGACGACGATCCCTTTTTCCGTTCGGCCGATTGGGACATCGAGACGGCGACGGGTCTGATGATTGCGGCGCTTAAGCCCAAAATCGAAGCGATCATCGCCTCGTCAACGAGCAGCGTGCACTTGCGCTCGATCCTGATCGAAGGGTTGGAGGGCACGCCCCTTGCCGGCGAGCTGGCCGACACGCTCGAAACGATCGTCCTGTCGCCGGAGCGTTTCTATGGCGAGCGCGACGACGCGGCCGACGCCCTGATGCCATATCGCAACCGCGCCTAGTGGCAAGCGGCTGTCGTGTCCTTGGCCAAACAGGGCGGCGAGTCACCGCGCTTGGCACGCAAGCTTATCCAAGCCATCGATGCCGATGTACCAGACGGCGTGCTGGTCGCGACCCTGTTCGCCGAAATGGGTGTGACTAGCTGCCCGCTGCCACGCCGTGAGCGACGGCGCGTTCACACGATGCGCTCTTTTCATCGCCTGTTCAACGCCATTGTCACGGCGCGACTGGATCGCCGATTATGCGGAGCTCTTGAGCGACCGCGATTGGGAGAAGACCGGCGAAGTCGCCGACATCGTGGCCGAGCTGATCGTCCGGGTGATCGATTCAGGCGTTGTCGGGCCAGACCGTGCACCCGCGCTCTGGCGCTGGCTGAAGATCATCGAGCGGTCCCATCGCCATCATCGTGAGGCGCAGCAAAACCTCGCCGGTCGGCTGGCGGCGCATGATGCGTTGCGTCGCGCGGTCCAGAAACATGTGCTGGCAACCGAGCGTCGCAAGGGCAGCCTGTGGGCCACGGAACTCCAGCTGCAACGCCGGTTGGTCGGGCTCACGGCGCGGCCCGCAGACATTGCCAGCGCGCTCGGTCGTCTCGCACAAGGCGACAACAAAGACGCCGGGCTGCGCCAGGACTGGAAGGATTTGGTGCAGATCGGCTGGGGGCCAAATGGGCTGGATGCTGATGTACGGGCCGCTGCGGAAGTGTTCCGGCGCGGCGACGGACAGCTCGCGAAGTTCTTGCGCAAACTGGCAAACCCCGCGAAGCCAGCCTGGAAGGTGCGTTATGAAAAGCAGGAAACCAAGTGGGCGCGCGATCAAAAAGCGGCGTTCCAAACCGTGCGCGTCAAGTTGGAGAAGGCCCGCGACGACCTGCGCTCGGGCGAACTGACGGCAATCGTCGGGCCCGCGGAAGCCTACCTCGGCAGATTCCACGATTTGCCGAGCGATCTGCCGCCGGTTGAACGTTTGGCCGGCTGGATCGGACCGGCGCTGCGCGACGATGCACTGGTAGGATTCGAGGCGGCCCTGCACCGCGCCGATCTACCCAGCGCCGGTGAAATCGCCGACGGTTTTGCACACAAAACCTTCTACAACTACAGTTTCCCGATCATGGCGGGCCTCTATGAGCGGCTGCGCTCTGGGAAGGGCTTGGCCGACCTTCCAGATTCCCTCAAGCAGGCCGCGCTGCTGCTCAGCTACGACGATCATGGCTGGAGTATCGAAAAGGAGCAGGAGGCGTTGCTCGCCGCTCTCGAGTCGGACGTCCTCCAGACCGCCGAGCAGAGGCGTGCGTTCGCACGCCTATGGATGGAACCGGCGTTGGCGGCCGGCAACGAACATGTCAGCGGGCTCTACAAGCTCGCCCACGAACCGGCCTGGCAGGCGACCGGGGCTACGCTTGGCGCTGACTGGCTGACAGCATTTCCTGATGCCCCGGAGACGGTCGAGGTAGCGCTGGTCGATTGCCTGACCCATGCCGGCGCGCTGGCTGCGCTACGCGACATCGCAGCAGCGCGCGCCACGACTGTGTTTCGCAATTTCGAACATATGCTGTCGTGGCTGGCGATCGATGTGCTGGTGCGCTTTGAAGTCGTGCGGCCCCTTCTCGGCACAATCGGTGCGGATCATCCCGAATTCATCTGGTTCCTCCGCAACCGGCTCCAGTTCGAGCCGCGTGGCGCCATGTTGCCGCTTACGGTCGCGCAGGCGGAATGGATCATTGCCGAGTTTCGTGAGCAATGGCCATATGCAGTGCTGGATGGCGCTAGTTGGGGCGACACGAACGATCATGACGCAAGCGACTTTCTTCGCTCGCTGGTCGGCCTGATCGCCGGCGACACGACTGTCGGCGCAAGCGAGGCCATGGCGCCGCCTCGTCGCCGGACCCAATGACAGCTATGCCGCGTTGATCCGGCACATGACGGCTGAGCAGCGGCAGAAACGGGCGGAAGAGGATTTTTCAGCGCTTGCTCCGAGCAATCTTGCGGCACTGCTCGACGACGGACCGCCAGGCAATATTGAGGACCTGAAGGCACTGGTGCTCGAAGAGATGGACGTCGCGCGGCGCAAGCTGATCTGTGAAGACCTTGATTCGGTTGTCGAATTCTGGACCGATCAAGGTATTCCACGCGACGAGAACCGCTGCCGAGACCGGCTGGCGGCGATGATCGGACCTGAACTTGCTCGCTACGACATCCAACGGATCACGGAGGCGGACATGCCCCAGACCAAGCGGGCCGATCTCGCCTTCGCGCGCGGGGCGATGCAATTGCCCATCGAGGTCAAGGGCCAGTGGCACCCGCATGTCTGGGACGCTGCGACAGGGCAGCTTGATGTCCAATATCTCATCGACTGGCGTTCAGAACACCGCGGCATCTACTGCGTCTTATGGTTCGGCGATGTGCCTTCGGCGAGCGGTCGGCGGCTAAAGGCCAGGCCCAATGGGCTTCCGGCGCCTGCAAGTTCACAAGAGATGCAGGACATGCTGAAAGCCGCCATTCCCGAGGCGCGACGGGCTCTGATCGATGTGGTGGTCTTCAATCTCACTGCCGGAAAATGCTGAAGCGACGCTCGTGGCCAGAAAATAGTTGGACCAGGCTAGCTTGCTGCCTCACCACCGGCGCGCGATTGTATGGTGGCAAGGACTGGGTAGTGTCGTTATCTTGCGATGTCGTGACGGTACCTTTCTGGAGAGACCGAATTGGGCGTGGCGGTATCTTCCGCTACCAAATGCCCGATTGATCTCGATAGTTGGCGAAACCTCAAAAATTATTTTGCGACGATTTTCTCTTTAAAATCAGCAGCGTAGATTTTTGACGGTCTTCACGTCGGTTTCGGCGCACGAGGTGCTAATCACTTGGCTCACCCCGCTACTTCAGGCGCGGCGGTCATCGATCGGCCAATCGATGCGGTGAAAATCATCAAGACAAAAACAATTGCTGAGAACGTCAGACCGGTTGTGACGACCGACGTCCAGGCATTCCGGTTGTGAACGAACGGGAAGGCTAGTGCAGTGGCCACCAGTCTGAGGGTCGATGTGTCGGAAACCGCGATTTCTGCGGGACCATCGATCCGCCCGCAACGCTTGTAACTCAGCTGAAATTTGTTGTCGCGATCACGATGGCCGGCATCGTCACCTTTGATGTCGCATATAGAATAGCTCTTAAGGATGGAACTGCGGCTCCGTTGGGCCGACTGCGGACAGAACGATTTTATGCGGGACTAGCTAAGGAACGAAGCTGTGCCGATCGGCGGAAAGCGCGCCGGCTGTAACATAGGCCTTGACGCGGTCCGCCCTGCGTGTGGAGTCTGTCATGTTTGTACGGGCGCGTCGATCGATGTATGCCCGCAGGACGGCCGCCTCGTCTCGAGAATTCCAGCTTGCGGGATCTCGCTTCCCGGTGCTTGCAACGAAATCCCTTACGCCCTGCATCAGGGTACCCGGCACATGTCCGGGACGATTCACATGCTCGTCGAGGACCAATGCCACGCCGTATTCAGACGAGATGTAATCAGCCATCGTGAACCGACTACGAGCGCTGACGGGTTTCGGATAGAACGTATTAACCCGTGACACCGCCAACCGAATTTCGGCCCGCCGCACCTCCTGATCGTGCGAGGCCCGCCAAAACCGGTACGCCCAGATGTGCTCGCGTAGTACTCGCTTTTTGTCTGTGTTGTTGAGACGGTTACCGTTCAACGAAAGATACCCATAGACGAGGTCGTTTGGACCATGGGCGTTCAGTTCGTACCCTAGTCCTTCGGAACCAAAGTACTCGTTGAAAGCGCCCGGAGAGTAACTATCCACCACCGCCAGAAGGCCGGCAATTTCACCGGCGCCGGTGGTCGCGCCAGCTGTCCATTGAAAAACACCAACGGAGAGGAATGAATTGTCATACGTGTTGATGGCCTCCATCTTTCCCTCGTTATCAGAGACGGACTGGATGACGCGTTGCAGAGAGGGCGAGATGTCAGGAAAGGCGTCGGGGTCTTCAACAAATAACTGCGCAATCGTAGTTTGTCCGTAGTTGTAAAGGCCTGGACCACTGACGGTGCCAAAACGAATTTCATTTGGCCCGTAGACGCCCCGACGCCGGACGTGGATGTCGGCAGGCACGGCCCGCGGCGGTACAGTAGGAGCTGCGGCACTACGGACTGGCTTTTCTATCGTGCGAGTAACTGGCATTGCGCTTCCCCAAAGTCTGCTAATCCTCTACAGTATCCTTGATCTTACACTATTCATAGACAACGCCGCACGGTTGAATGCCGAGTGGAATCGGAGGCCGGATGACTTGGAACCCCATGGTGAAGACCGAGAACCGCTTCGCCTCGACCAAAATGACGACGGGGCGACCAGTTCCGAAGCCAACTCATGTGGTCTGTCATATTACCGGCACGAGTTCTTTCGCGAAAGCAAAGAAGACGTTTCTCAATGAAGTGAGCCCGCATTATCTTGTCGACCAGAATGGCGTGATCTACCAGTTCGTCGAAGAGGAGAATCAAGCTTGGCACGCGGGCATCAAAACGGGCGTGCAAGCGCTCTACAACGCCAGCCCCTCGCACTGGCGGCGCTATCTCTATTGCTTTGACTGGTACGCCTATCCTGCGGGGAGCGTGTTCCTCGACGCGCATCTTCACTCCGTCGACGGCAAGGACGGCGCGGATTTCGTGCGCCGCTCGGATTCTTCGGACTGGCCTGACTACGATTATTTCAATGCCCGCTGGGGCTCCGCTGCCGGTCCGGTGAATTATGAGATGAGCAAGCGGCCCAACGCCTATTCAGTAGGCATCGAGATCCTTTCGGTGGGGTCGAAGAACGCCAGCGAGTCGAAGTACAGCGGGGCCATGTACAACTCGCTGCGCCGCTTGGTGGCCGACATTTGTGACCGTAATAGCATTCCCATGAAGAAGGGTACGGTCGTTGGCCACGAGGACGTAAACCCGATGCAACGATGGGGCTGGGATCCAAATCAGGGCTTCAACTGGAACAAGGTGTGGGAATGACGTGGTAGAGGTGGCACGATGTTACGATGGGCTATCTTGGCAGTATTGACCGGTTTCGGAATTCTCACGCTTGCCGCAAGCGTGGTGTTCGCTGAGCCGAACGCCGATATCGGGGTGCTGATTGCGGTCGGCGACATTATGTATTGCGGCACGAACGAAGCAGCGGAAGTCAAGGAGACTGCGAAACTTGCGGTGGACCGGATCGCGGCCGCGCGCGGAGAAACTCTCGGTGGCCATCGCGCTGCTCGGCGACCTCGCGTATGAGTATGGAAGCAAGGAGCAGTACGGCTGCTTCAAAGCGAATTGACCTCTGCTAGGGTGTGGCGCTGTTCAAACTGTCCGGACCTATTTGCAAGGTTCGAGTTAGGGGCACGCCGTCGTTGGTCACACCCACGATATCGACGTTGGTCGCGCCACGTCTTGCATACGCTACCGGGCGACCGCTCGAGAATGGCCCTTGTATTGAGTTGATTTCCGACCAGCCTGCCGAACCGAGAGTGGACCATGCGAGTGCTCCATTGCGAGTAATCCCGAATAGTAAAAGGGCGTCTGCAATCGCAATAAGGTAAAGGCACATCCACCAGTCTGGCCGGCCCAATGTCGAAGGCAATCGCTTTGGCATCGTAGTGCTTGTTTGCCAAATTTCCTGACCGTCCTCCAGGATCAGGTGCATTAACTCACTTCGATCGCGTCTCTGAGCGATCATGTGGATCGCGCCCGTTGAGGCCCTGACAGCGGCGACGCCACTTCCGCCTGCGGCGCCCGACGTATTCGGAACGGAAGAAACTCGCCAGCCGTCGCCCGCAGATCGAAAAGCATGTGCGACGCTCCAGGAAGCATCATCTTCGGATGCCGCGATCTCGCAGCTCACATAGAACACATCCATCCTGTCGACTGTCATGGCGTCGTGTTGTGAGGGGAGCGCCACCAGGTTGCTTCCGCCGCTTACTGGCGGTCCGTCCAGCCGGGACACGTTCCGGGTCCAGTCGCTCTCCCCAGGATTCCACCATCGGGTGGTAAGAAGGTGCTGCTGGTCAACATAGAACAGGTCCAGCTGATCAAGTCTGCGCGAGATCGCGACTATGGGGGTGCCTTTGCGGGTCGGCATGGCTGGATTGAGGCAAGATGCATGAGTCGGGAAACGTTCGTCAGGGTTTAGCCAGAACTGACGGATGAAGCCGTCCTGGCCGGTTACGAATCCGTCGAAGAACCCGGGACGGCGAGAGACCGAAGCCATCCAGCCGGTGTCGAATCCGCTAGATGATGCTGCAGGATCAGGACCGATATCCGCTGGCGAATGGGCGAAACGCTCCACGGGGGAAAGGCCGCCCGACGGAGTCCGGTCGAAGTGATCCAGTTCGAGCGCCGAGACCGAGAAAACGTGGGCCAAATCCGGTTGACCCTGATCGCCGGCGATCGCGAAAGCAACACTTGCGAGAGGATGAGTAGGGTCACTTATTCTGGCAGAATCAAAATCTGCATCAGTCGATCCACCCTGGTCTCCGCCCGCGGCAGGCCAGGTAATGCTTTGGCGATCGCGATCTTTGCGAAACCAGTCATACTGGCATCCGACTGCGTCGACGTTGTCGACCCAGGCGCTGTCTTTGGTCTGGACAATCCATTGCCGCGGCGTTGCGGGCGTCAGACAATACGTGGCGTCATTCCAGAGAGCTCTGGTATGGATCGGGATCGCGAAGGGCCAGACGTTCGGTCGCAATGGCCTGAAATCCTGACCAGTGAGGATGCGCTGCGTATCCAGTCGACTGCAGTAAATGCCAGTTGAAAAACCAGCCTGGCGGACCGCCTGCATCCAATTGATCATGTATGCGGCGTACGCATGGTCATCGCTGCCCCCAAGGACTGCGGCTTCTGAATCCAGATAGATAGCAGCGCCTGCCTGCAAGCCAGCCTCATGCGCCCGGTCGACAGCGAAGCGCCCGTGGACTGTCCCGTCGGTCGTTTTCATTTTTGAGATACCCTTGCCGGTGAAGGGTACCCAGAACGGCACGAGGGTCCAGCCTAGATCGCGAAGGTCGTGCCAGTGGGTCGTCCATGTGGTGCGCTTCTGCATCGCGTGGTGTGCAAGATAGAATCCTACGAATTTGAGGTTTGACCATCTCCACAAAAATGCAAGCCGATGATCCCATTCTCCTATGTCGATACCAGGTACCACCGCAATCCTCCCCTGTTCCGGACAAGAGCCTCTCGGCGCCGGTTGACCCTTTTGAACACTATAGGCGCATCCTGTTCATGCGGGCCAGTGCAATACAAAGAGTTCGACTTGTCCATCACTCGGAATTGATGTATCTTTCAAAATAACTGTAATTTTCGGCCTACCACAGGTCGCGTCTAAGCTGGCCCGCTGCCTTGAATAAAAGGCTATTTCCCCTTATTTTATAGCGCTAGGATAAAGCCTTTATTCTGAATTCCGATGCCAGATCGACCTGGCCGGCTGGGCGAGGAGGCAGAAATGGTTTCTAGCATCGGAAAGCTGATTTTGGTCACTTCCATTGCGGGAGTGCTTCCGGTCACGCCAGCAGACGCCGCCACCATCAAGCATGTGTTCGTGATTGCCATGGAAAACCGGGATGCAAACGTCATCTATAGTGACGCCCTCCGCGCCCCTTACATTCACGGCACTCTTTTGCCAAACTATGCCTACTCCACCAATTTTGTTGACGAGCTTCCTGGTCTGGATAGCGAACCTCACTACATCTGGATGGAAGCGGGCACGAACAGCTTTCCAGATCATACATTCAAATCGGACGCCGACCCGATCGCATCACATGGCACGAATTCCACAAGCAATGGCGATCATCTGGTCCGCCAGATGGAGTCGGCCGGCGTCTCATGGACGACGTATCAGGAAGGAATGGATCCGCAGCGGACCGGTGCATGCCCGGTGGCCAGCAGCAGTCGCACCTTCTATGCCGCGAAGCACAATCCGTTTGTTTTCTTCAAAGATGTCGCTGGCGATCCACCGTCGAGGACCAGCGTCGAGTGCATCTCCCATACGAAGCCCTATACGGAATTGTCGGGAGACATAAACAGCGACAGTGTTTCCAGCTACGTCTTCATCACGCCCGACCTTTGCAACGACATGCACGGCGCGCCTGGATGCAAAAAAGGCCACCCTATCAGGCACGGCGACGACTGGTTAAAAAGTCAGCTGCCTCCGATTATCGAATGGACAAACAAGAACTCAGGCGTGATCTTTATCACCTGGGATGAAGGCTCGGGAACAAAGAAAATGCCGTTCATTGCGATCGGGCCAGGAGTGAAGGCAGGTTATGCCGGAAGTGTCCTCTACAATCATGGATCGATGCTGAAATCGATCGAGGAAATCTTCTCATTGCCCTCGCTCGCGACCGTCTCGGCAAACAACGACCTGTCAGATCTTTTTAAAGCCGGATATTTTCCATAGCGGTCCAGAGCCGAAAAGAACCACAGGAGGCCTGCCGGCGAGGATCGCGAGAGGCGCGAAATGCGACAAGCCTCTCATTCTGTGGCGCAGGCAGGCTGATGGTTCCTACATGGAATGCTTTCTGCAGGCCGACTGCACATACGGTGGCTGCGTCCCGGTCAGCGCCGACCAGGTTCCAGACGAGGTCAAGAGTACACAAAACTAGATGGGGCGCGCTCGTTTCAATGCGGCCAAAGCCTATAGCGACGATGTCGCTCAACGTCACGACGATAGCTGGTGTTCGTCCGATCTGTTTGCAAATGAAGGGAGGATTTTATGGACGCCGACCTCGATCTCCATGCTCAGGCTCAAGCCCAGATCGAGCGCGATCTCGCAGTCTGGAACGACGCGCAGCAGAAACAGTCGATGCGCTATCGCGCAGCGAAGCAAGCCGCGACGACACTGGCCGCTGAGTTTCATCTCGAACAGAAGCACCTGCTAGCGATCGGTGACTCCTGGTTCGACTACCCCATCCAGGGCAACAATCCGCTGTCGGGGCCCTCTGACATAAAGGTTCAACTGCAGGCGATCTGCAGTCCGGCGCCCATCATCTATTCCACCGCGCATCGCGGCGATGCGTCCACCGATGAGATGAGCTTGCCGAAACAGCAGCGAATCCTCGATCTACTTGTGGACAAGTCCAAGTGGCCCAGCGGCAAACCAGACGCCATCATCGTGTCGGCGGGCGGCAACGACGTCGCCGGCAATAATTTTTGCATTTTCCTTGATTACAACGACGGAAAGGCTGGAGGCCTGAACGCCCAGCGATATGCTGGTGTGCTTGCGATCGTCAAATCGAGCTATCTCGCGCTGTTTGCATTGCGCGATCGGCATGCGCCAGGCGTGCCGATCTACGCCCACTGCTATGATTTCCCGACTCCCAATGGAGTGCCTGCGCCGTGCGGATACGGGCCATGGTTGAAGCCGTCATTGGATTTCTGCAATTGGCCGGCAGGCCCGGGCAAGGTGATCGTGCACAACGCCCTGGTTCAGTTCAAAGCCATGGTGGATGCACTGGCGGCCGATCCCGCCAACAAGTTTCACATCGTGCCGACGCAAGGCACGCTCAACGATGCGCATTGGGCGAACGAGTTGCATCCAGACCCGACCGGCTTCAGGATGATCGCTCAGAAGTTCGCCACCGCGCTTGGAATGAGCCAGGTCTCGTCAGCGGTTGCGGCGGAGATCGTGGCCGCGCCCACAAAGAAAACTGCTGCAACCGCAGCGGCCCCAAAAGACAAAAAGTCTCGAAAACACAAGCGACAGCCGGCCAGCTAGCTGCCGGCCGTCGATGGGTCCAGGGACAACCTACGGCTTGCATCTTCACGCTGCATTGCCCTTGGGCTTTGTCTTCTGGCCAAGGCCGTTGGCCTTTGCCGTGAAATGCGAGGTGTAAAAAAACACTCGAGCGATATTACTATCCTTCTCAAACAACAAAAAAAGGCTTATGTTTATTACTGCCGAAGGGTAAATTGCCCCAAAGTTCGTATTGAACGACGCAAGTCCTGTATCGGTTATGTGCTGACAGGGAGAGAGCAATGGCGCGCGCACCTCAGCCGCACCGCAGAGGAATGCCAGACCCGCGTTCGGTTATCGAGGTAACGACCTTGCAACCCACGCGACCTTCCATTCCGGGGGCCTTGGCTCCCGCGATCGGCGCGACCTACCAGATACTTAGGACGAATGAGTTCGATCCGAAGGACAAAATCCGTCAAGTATCGCCTCTCGGCTTGGCCCCGCTGCATATAGGCGACAATTTCGCAGGCACTGCGCGTAAAGCAGCCAAGCTCTCGATCTCAGATGCCGCCGCGGAGGTCTTCGACGATGTCAGCAACCTGATTCCAACCCTGCCGGCCAAGAACTCTATGAAAGGGCACCAACCGCCGATTACGGTCGAGCCAAGCTCAGGCCGCGTGGCTGAAGAGGATCGCAACGTCCAACTTCGGGCGTTTCTCTATGCTGCTAGCCGGGAAACCGACAATGATTTCCATTTGATGATAGGCCGGGATCCCGCTGCGGGCGGCGAGGCAGTCTACATGACGGCCGAAGTCTCGGGGCTGCCGACCGCGGACAGTACCAGTTTTGCTCAACTTGAGGCGGCCCGCGATGCCTTCAAGTCATTTTTTGGCGCCAAGCTTCCGGGTCCGTCTTACGATTTCTACGATCCACCGATTCCCATTGAAATTAGCGGTTCGCTGTTTTTCGACATGAGCCACGCCTCCGGCCAGGGTCCGGGTCCAGAGACGCTACGTCAGCATATTCCGACGATCTGGGAGATCCACCCCATTTCGAGCATAATTTTTGAGCCATGAAGAAGGGGCGCTCGGCCAGTCCGGCGGAAGGTTCCAAGACGAGGCGTCGACCCGGTCTGCCCCCAGAGTCCGCGATCGTCGAAGAGGCGACGATGATCTCGCCCAAAGGAGTTCCATACCGCGTTGTTAGGACGCGCGAAAAGGACGCTTATGATGACGACAAGTCGTCCAAAGTGCCGGATCAAGATAGGGAGAAAGAAGGGTCAGAATGACAATCTCTCTCTCAGTGATGCGAGCGCGGACGTTGTTCATCGAGGGAATGAAGATTGTCAAGTTTAGCAGAGATCATAAAATGCAGAAAATCGGTCTCACAGAGGCTTGATTTGAGAGCTTTCTAAAGTACTGATATAACGCAGCATCCAGAGAAAGACGTCAAATAGAAATTTGAAGTAGCGTTGCCGTCGTGAGGGAGGGCGCCATGGACTTCATTGAACGTTGGTTTGGGGTATCGCCGGATGGTGGGGATGGGACAACTGAAGTCCTCTATCTCTGCGCGGTAGTTGCTATCGTTTGCCTTCTGCTGACCCGCAGGCATCTATCTGCCATTGCTCAGCGTTGGCTGGGCAGGAAATCAGACTAGTCATGGGGCAGACGCCTTAAGGCCCCAGAGGACGGCCGCACCTTTGGTGTGCCTTATGGCGCGAGCCCTAGACGACATGCAATGCCCGGCTCAATTACCAGCCTATTTGCGGGGCAGAACCTCTTTCTCAGGAACAGAGGTCTTTGTCGGTGCTCTACCGGGTACTGGAGGCAGCTTGCATTCCTTTGGAGATGGTTCAGTGCTGCCAGCTCGTTTTCTAAAGTCGAAGGGATTCCCGCTCTGCGGTTCAATCACATCACCGCGGATGGATTCGGCTTTTTTTCCAGTGTTGCTCATGGATCAATCTCCTGAACCCAATATAGGGCAGTCCCCCCGTCTCGGGCACCCCGTTCAGCCAAAATTGTCCGCGCTTGTGTGGTTTCGTTGCAAAGCTCAGGGAGGATTTGCTCATGGCTCGTCCAGCTCGTCGTCGCCGACCCGACCCCAAAGCCGAAATACCGGCCGGGGATTGGTTGATGATCGAAGGCGCTCCGGCGAGTGCGCCGGCAGCTCCCGGTGCCCGTAGCGGTCAAGACCGCCCGGACGCGGTTTTGAGCGGCCGCAAGCCTCTGCGCAAGCCAAAGGGGATCGCTGCCAGAGCCAAGCGTATCGATGCCGCTGCCGAGCTGGCGCCAGGCCTCGGGGCGCCCGCGACTGTATACGCGCTCCGAGCCGCTGCACCCGCGCCGGCTGCCCCTCCGCCATACACACCGTCGACCTCATTCCAGATCGGTGAGGATGACAATACCAGCATCCCTCCCGACACACATGCTGCCGTTGGGCCGAAGCACGTGTTCGCGACGCATAACAATGACATCGCCATCTACGATCGGGCTGGGAATCTTGTCTCGCGGACTTCGCTCAATTCGTTCTGGAGCGGCGTGGGGCTTACCGGACACACCTTCGACCCCAAGGTTGTTTACGACCGCGATACCAAGCGCTTCTATTTTGTATCAATGGCCGACGCCGAGGAGGCTACTTCGCGAGTGCTGATCGCTGTGAGCGATTCCGCGGATCCGACAGGTATCTGGAGACCCTATGCCATTCAGGTCGACCCGGCGGCGCAGGGAAAGGTCTGGATGGATTATCCGAGCCTTGGCTTTTGCGACGACAAGATCACCGTCAGCGTCAATCTCTTTACGTTGAAAAGCAATGCCTTTGCCGGCGCCACAATCTATGCCTTCGACAAAGCATCTTTCTTCAATCCTGCCGGAAAGGTCGCGGTTCAACGTTTTGTCTTGGCGAATATGGGCGCAACGCATGCCCCGGCTGTAACCATGAGCCCCAAGATCCAGGACCAGTATATCGTCGAAACGTGGTCGGGTAACGCGAGTGGCAAGGGCTACCTCATGGTCCTGCGCATTTCCGGCAGCGTTGCCGCGGGGGCTGCGACTTTGACGCGAGTGGGCTATGCGTCGTCGACGACGATTTGGGACTCTTTCCCGCCGGTCCCCGAAATTGGCCCTCAATTGGGTACTGCGGCCAAGCTGGCAGTGGGAGACGACCGGATGCAAACCGTCGTGCTTCGCGATGGCAAGTTGTTCTGTTGCCACACTGTCATGCTTCCCTCAGGCGCACCCACTGTTAGTGCGATCCAATGGTGGGATATTCCGATCCAGACCTGGGTTGCCTCGGTCGGCCGGCTGACGGAACTGGAGGGTGGGTGCCTTGCTCATCCGTCTATGGCAGTGAACGACAGAGGAGACAAGGTGATTGGACTGTCGATCTTTGCACCAGGCATACACCCTTCAGGGGCATGTTACGGAATTTCAAACGGCCTTGGCCCGGTAGGCCCTTCGATATTTGCCGCCGGGACGGCCACGTATGAAAAGAGATTTGGGGGAGCGCAAAATCGCTGGGGCGACTATAGCGCGACGATGACGGATCCTGAAAATGACCGCGATTTCTGGACCGCACAAACCCATAGTGAACCATGGATTGCCGGCTGGGCGGAGGCAGGCCGTTGGTCGACCCGCATCGCGCTCGTCATTGCGCCGCCATGAGTGGCGCCGCATAAACCGTAGATTACGTGGTTTCTGCCAGTGCCCCAAGGCTTGCGGAATAACTTTATGGGCGCTGTGATGCCTGTCATCCAACCAGCCTGGCCCACTCTGTGTCGGGCGGGCGTGTAATCTTATTTTCCTAGGGGAGGAGCTTTTTCGCCAGTTCGCTTAAGAGCGGGCTAGCCTGGGCCAGAGCGTAAACGAAGCAAGCGATCAAGATTTTTCCGAAAATCGATTCCAAAATGGTGATGGCGGCGAAGGGCGCGGTTCGACTGCGCCCGTAGCCATATTGCATTTGCCACGCGGTTCTGTAGCTGAAGGCGAGGGCGAGGTTAGCGCGACGCAATGTCATTGACACTGAGGTCGCGGGGAATTCGTCGTCGTCAATTTGAGTCCAGTAGACGCCAGCAAAGACCAGGATCATCAACGCCGCCCAGACGACGACGCGCAGCGGCGCGAGGCCATAGCCCCAAAACACGCGTGAGAACACGCTTTGAAGCCACTCGGCTCCATGCTGATCCTCCTCTGCTAGGTGCCGTTCGCGATAATCCGCCTCGTTCTTCAATTCCAGACTATTGGCTTTTTGAAAGGCCCGTTCGAGGTCTCGCCAGAAACGTTTCTCCTCCCCTTGGACGTCCAGCCGCGGCTCATCTTCACCCCAGATAGCCCACCAGGGCTTGCCTTTGAACAATTGCGGCAGATCGGCGTATACAGGACCATCAAAGGTGACCAGCCGCATGGAGACATCAGGCGCCTCCTTCGTTTCGTTCGTGTCCGGGCAGCGACCGCTGTCTTCGCTATTCGGAAAGCTGGCGTCCTCCATGCTCAAATCCGAGCCGAATGAGACCGTGTTGAGCGCGACACGGCAAAGCACGCTGGTACCTTCGAAGTGGACCGCCTTCCGAAACAGGATGCGATTGAACTCAACCCGATGGAAGACAGCCCGGCGAAAGATTGTCTCTCCATCCATCGACCCTAGCCCATTGAAGCCGTCCAACTTAATTCGCTCTATACGAGCGTCATCAAAATCGGTGCGGCCAGCGAGGGTCACCCCATAGAAGGTCAGCCCCTCACCTCGCGCGCCACTGAAGTCGACAGCGTCGTGGAAGACGGTTTTCAGAAAAATTAGGCTTTTGAATCTTACGCGTCTGAATAACGCTCTCGCCGAGAATTCGGCTGCATAAAACGGCCCGGTAGGTGCTCGGCGGGGGCCGGCATGAAACTCCGATTGGCCGAAATTCGCGTCCATCGCGAAGAGCGTATGCCTGAAGCTCGTAGGACCCAAAAATTTAGTGTTCAAGAAGCTCGCATGCCGCCTGAATTTCGC
This sequence comes from Mesorhizobium intechi, assembly GCF_002879535.1. GTDB lineage: Bacteria > Pseudomonadota > Alphaproteobacteria > Rhizobiales > Rhizobiaceae > Mesorhizobium > Mesorhizobium intechi. Next base: position 1,018 of record NZ_PNOT02000040.1, on the reverse strand, counting down.
GTACTCGAAATCGGCGTCCTGTCCGAAGACGGATTTCCTGTTGTGGTCGAGGATGAATTCAACGGCTCCGCCGAAATCCGTTCCGCGAAACGAGACCGGCCCAACCCACCAGACACCGAGCGCCTTCAATCCATCTTTGAGCACACTGCCGGTGAAGTCTACCGGTCCGTCGAATGCCGTTTGGCGAAAGGTGATGGCATCGTCAACGGTTGTATCTGTGAGCCGCAGGCCGCAGGAAACGTTTACCCTTTCCAGCGTGATACCGCCGCTGACGGAACTGCTCCTGATGGTTATCGCGACTGGAAGCCAGTCGGTCAAAATCGGCTCAATTTGGTCGGGAGGTTGGTCTCCGGCATCATCGTCGACGTTGGGCGAGTTACCGTTACCAAAGTTAAGGCTGCCGATGATGGAGCTATTTTGTATGATGACGGCCTTAGTGTCATCACAGATGTTTTGGTGAGTGCCGAGCGTGATCAAAGCAGCGTTCAGGTCAGTGCTTTGGATTTCCCGCCCTACGATAGGTTGCTTAGCATCAATGGCCGAAACGATATCGGCCAGGCCGATTGCTGGCAGAGGTAGGTGTTTAGAGACGGGCTCTTCTGCTCTGGCTGCAGCGATTGCTAAAACAAAAAGAAGAGCCATCATGCACAGAGAAAATACAAAATCTGACCGGCAAATCGATAACGAACGTCCGCCCCGCATGACATTTGCCCCTCGTTCCTTATATTGCAGTGTCCTCCAAAGTTAAGCAATCCATCGACGGCCACAATGCTTATCAATGAAAAAGACGCGACAGATCGATCCGAAACAGGCACTGGACCTGGCGCTTGGATCGTATTGCCAGACAATACGAGATCATACGAAGGATATGGGTTGGCTAACGATCCCCTAAATCATTGATTTTCCATAGAAAGATCACGCCATCCGAGCCTATCATAGCCGTTGATTTTGGAGCAAAAAAAGACCTACTTGGAGCGCTGACGGTACTTTTTGAGACTATCTGGACACGCCGTTGAAC
>NZ_PNOT02000013.1 GCF_002879535.1 Mesorhizobium intechi | reverse complement strand
GCAACGCGAGATGTCCGCGTTGGGCCACTGTGAGTCACACCGGATTGAATGTCCGTTTTCGCATTTTTGGCCGCCCTAAAGCCGCCAGTCCGGGTCTCGGCCCCACGCTGCCTGTCCGCTTTGCGCCTCATGTCGGTCATTGCGCCCGCCCGTGATGTCCCGCAGAAGCGGACATCGCCGGTGTGAACACGATGCGGGCGTTCTAGCCCTGTGAGACGGAGGGGCCATCGCGGCATGGATACGATCGGCGCCGTGGCCGGACCGCTTTTTTCGTGCCGCAAATTCTGATCAACAAAATCAAAAGTTAGCTCGCAGGTTCAAATCGCCCGCAACCAACCTTCTGTTCGTTGTGCATCTTGAGATCAGGTGGTCCGCGAACCTGGCCGGCGAGGAGAATTCTCTCTTGATGACGCGAATTCTGCCCTTCTATTTTCATTCTCGATAGCATCCGCGGATCGGATTTTTGGTGTGTGAGTTGAATCGCGGAAACGCGTCATTCGCGAAAGCGATTTAGTTCAGGATCTGGCTCAGAAATAGCTTGCTGCGCTCGTGGCGAGGGTCGGAGAAGAAATCGGCTGGGGGGCTGATCTCTACGATCTCTCCCCGGTCCATGAAGATGACCTGGTCGGCGACCTGGCGGGCAAACCCCATCTCATGAGTGACGCACAGCATGGTTATGCCGTCCTGCGCCAGCGAGATCATGGTGTCGAGCACCTCCTTCACCATTTCCGGGTCGAGTGCCGAGGTTGGCTCATCGAACAGCATGATCTTCGGGCGCATGCAAAGCGAGCGCGCGATCGCCACGCGCTGTTGCTGACCCCCCGAGAGTTGACCGGGATATTTCTGCGCCTGTTCCGGGATCTTGACGCGTTCGAGATAGTGCATGGCTACCTGCTCTGCCTGCTTACGCGGCATCCTTCGCACCCAGATCGGCGCTAGCGTCAGGTTTTCCAAGACAGTCAGATGCGGGAACAGGTTGAAGTGCTGGAAAACCATGCCAACGTCGCGGCGGATTTCGTCGACCTTCTTCAGGTCATCGGTCAAATCAACGCCACCCACGATGATCCGGCCTTGCTAGTGTTGCTCAAGCCGGTTGATGCAGCGGATCATGGTCGATTTGCCCGAACCCGATGGCCCGCAGATCACCAGCTTTTCGCCGCCGCGCACAGTGAGACTGATGTCACTAAGCGCGCGGAAGCCTCCATACAATTTGCTCACGCCGATCATCTCGATAGCGGCTGGCGTCTCCGGGACCTGGTTAGACCGCGTGGGTCCGACAACAGGCATGGAAGGCAGCATCATTTGATTTCCTAGTGAGCGGCTGGGCCGCGCCGCTCGAGAAAGTCGGCGAAGCGGGCGAACGAGAAGGACAGCGCGAAGAAGATCGCACCGATGAAGAGGAAGGTCTCGGCAGCGGGGGAGGGCCATTCCGGATCAGCCAGTGCCGCCTTGCCGGAGCTGATGAGGTCGAACAGCCCGACGACAAGCACCAGGCTGGTGTTCTTGATCATGACGATGATGGTGTTGGCGAGCGCGGGGATCGCTATGCGGATCGCCTGTGGGAGGATGACGAGATATTGCGTCCGCCAGAAGGGCAGACCGAGCGCTGCAGCCGCTTCGTACTGTCCTTTGGGAATGGCCTGTAGGCCGCCGCGGACCACCTCGGCAAGATAGGCAGCGGCGAAGACGGTGAGCGCGACAAGCGCACGGGTAAATTTGTCGGGCAGCAACGCCTCGGGCAGAAACAGCGGCATCATGATTGACGCCACGAAGAGGATAGAGAGGAGCGGCAAACCGCGCACCGATTCGATCAGTATCACGGCAGCGGTCCGCAACACCGGCATGGTTGAGCGCCTTGCCAGCGCGAGCAGGATGCTGACGGGAAAGGCGACCCCGATCGCAACCACGGTGAGGATTAGCGTCACCGGAAGGCCGCCCCAGGACGAAGTGGGCACTTCGGTCAGACCGCAGCCTCCACCCATCAGCCAGAAGATCAGCGCGAGCGCCGCTACCCAGACCGCCAGCAGGCGAGGCGTCCAGCTTGCAGGCCGCACCGACCAGGCGAGCAGTGCGAGAATCATCAGGCAGACTGTCGCCGGGCGCCAGCGTTCGTCGAGGGGATAGATACCGAAGAGGAGCTGGCCGGATTTTGTGTAGATGAAGCTCCAGCAGGCGCCGGTTGCCGCCCGGCAAGCCTTTGGATCAGGATCGAACAGAACCGCATCCATCACCGCCCAGCGCATTATGGCCGGCACCGTGACGACGAGCAGTCCTCCGAACACCAGTGTGAGCGCGGCATTCAGTGGCGTGCCAAACAGCAACTTGGCAAGACGCATCACCCCGCTGAGTCGGAGCTGGGCGGGCGGTGCGTCAGCGGAAATGGAGAAAGGCATGGCCATGTTCATCGCTCCACGATGGCGATACGGCGGTTGTACCAGTTGGCCGCGCTCGACAGAGTGAGGTTGAGGGCAAGGTAGACGCCAAGGATGATGAAGACGCCTTCGATCGAGTGGCTGGACTTGCTGATGATCGTGTTCATCACCGCGAGGAAATCCGGATAGCCGACGGCGATCGCGAGCGTCGAATTCTTGACGACGTTGATGTACTGGCTGTTGAGCGGCAGGACGATCACTCTCAGCATTTGCGGGATCACAATCAGGCGCAGGATCTTGCCGCGCGGCAGCCCAAGCGAATGACCGGCGTCCCATTGGCCGCGACCGACCGACAAGACCCCGCCGCGAACGATCTCTGCGACGAAACCGGTAGTGTAGATGGTCAGACCGATCAGGATAGTGCTGAGCTCGGGAGTGAGTTCCGCGCCGCCATGAAAGTTCGATCCTTTGAATACTGGAAGGTCGACCGAGAAGCGAATATCGGCGAGCCAAAGGCCTGCCACCGCTGTCGCCAGGGCGGCAAGCGCCGCCAGCGGCGACAATCGCCCCTTTCGCATGGCTATCCAACTGGCGACGGCGGCCGCCAGGGCCAACGCGACCACGAGCAGTCCTGTAGTTCCAACGTCGATGCTGACGCCCGGAACTTCCAGGCCGCGCATCGAGGCATAGACACCCGGCAAGGGGTTGAGCGCCTCGCCGACCGGCGGCAGGACTTTCCACCACAGCGAATAGAGGAAAATAAGCAGGACGATTGGCGGCGTATTGCGCGCCAGCTCCACCCATACCCGGCAGCTGCCGGCGGCAAGGGGATTGCTGCTCAGACGGGCGATGCCGACAAGCAGACCGAGCACGGAGGAGAACATGATGACAAGGGCGGAGATGAAGACGGTATTGGCCACCCCGGTCACGATCGCCCAATAATAGGGGTCTCGAGTTCTGTAGGTGAGTATGGCTTCCGAGATGACAATCCTGGACGGAAGCTTCAGGAAGTCGAAGCCGATGGGTATCCCGCGCGCCCTGAGATTGGCGAACGTCGTGGTAAGCATGAGCGCGAGGAAGCCGACGAAGAAGACGACCAGGGCGCCCTGGATGAAAATCGATCTGGTCTTGGCGTCACTTAGCATGCCGGCCTCGGAGAGGTTCATGTGTCAGCAGGGAAGAGGGCGCCGCCCGCCCCCTTCCGTGAAGGCTCAATCCCACGGGAAGGGATAGTTGAGGCCGCCGTCCTTCCATAGGGCGTTCAGGCCGCGTTCGACCTTGAGCGGGCTGTCCTTGCCCAGATTGCGGTCCCAGATTTGGGCGTAGTTGCCCATCTGCTTGATGACGTTGTAGACCCATTTGTCGTCCAGCCCGAGCGGCTTGCCGAAGCCAGGTTCCTCGCCCAGCACGCGCTTTACCTCAGGGCTTCCGGAGGCAAGCTTCTCATCGATATTCTGCGATGTGATGCCATTGGCTTCAGCCCAGAACAGGGCATTGAGCGTCCAGCGCACGACGTCGAACAGCTGATCGTCACCGCGAGCGACCGCGACGCCGTTGGGTTCTGCGGCATTGCCGACCTTGATGATGTCGTAGTCGTCGGGATTCTTGGCCACGGACGCCCGCTGTCCGGCCGCCGCAGTGCCATCTGTGACATAGGAATCGCAGCGCCCGCCGAAGAAGGCATCGCGCGCCTGAATGGTCGAGTCATAGTAGACCTTCTTCATCGTGATTCCGAACTGGTCCTCGGTCTCCTCGATCGCCTTCTCCGTCAAGCTACCGCCGCCCTGCAGGCAGACGGTCTTGCCGTCGAGCATCTTAGCCTCGGTAATGTTGTCTGCCTTCCGCACAAGCAGGCCATCCGTGTCGTAGAGATTGATCCATACGAAGCGGACGGTCGTATCTCGGCTATAGGTGATGGTGGACGTGCGCGACAGGATGTCGATCTCGCCGGTCTGCAATGCAGGAAGCCGCTGGCCGGCATTGAGCGGCACGTAGCGGATCTTGTCCTTGTCGCCGAGGATAGCGACCGCGAAAGTGCGGCAAATATCGGAATCGAAACCGCGATAATAGCCCTTCTCGTCAGGTCGTGAGAGGCCCGGCACACCCTGGCTGGCGCTGCAGCTGACGTAGCCGCGCTCCTTGATCTTGTTGACGACGGCCTGCGCGTTCGCGTCGCCGAGCCCGGCGGCGAGGCCAGCGAGCCCGATCGCAACGCCTGTGAGCCATTTCAAACCGTTACCCTTCATGTTCATTCCCCTTGTCGTTGAGGTTGTTGTCAGTTTACGTCCTGGCGTCGACCATGACGGTTTTGCCCTGCCGGCTTTCGGCAAATAGATCGAAGGCTTGAGAAAGATCGGCAAGGAGATCGTCGATCGCCTCGAGGCCGATCGATAGACGCCAGACGGGTCCGGGCTTCAGCCAGCCCAGGCTGGTCCGACCCTTTCGGGGATCGCTCACGGCGATCAGCGAATGCACGCCACCCCAGCTCGCGCCAAGCCTGAACAGGCGCAAACGCCGCAGGATCTCCGCCTGCACGGGCGCCCGGTCAGGCCGCAAGACGATCGAGAAGACACCCGCCGAGCCGGTGAAGTCGCGCTTCCAGACGGCATGCCCAGGATGGGTTGGCACGCTTGGATGCAGGATCTGCGCGACTTCCGGGCGTCCTGACAGCCATGACATGACCTCTTGCGCCGTGGCTTGGGCATTGCGCATGCGCACCGGCATCGTCATCAAGCCGCGCTCGCAAAGCGCGCAATCCTCCGGCGAGACCCCGTAGCCCAGGAAACGCGCTGTGTCCTTCAGGCGCCGAAACAGCGCCTCGTCATGCACAGCGACCGAGCCCATCAGAAGATCGCCATGGCCGCCTGCATGTTTGGAGAGGGCCTGCATCGAGATGTCGACACCGCGGGCGAGGGGCTTGAAAAACAGATGCGAGGCCCAGGTGTTGTCGGCTGCCACAAGCGCGCCAGCTTGATGGGCCGCAGCCACCACCTGCGGCACGTCCTGCACTTCGAAGGTGGCCGAACCCGGCGATTCCACCCAGACCAGCCTCGTTCGCGGATCGATCAGTTTCGCGATGCCCGCGTCAAGCCTTGGGTCGTAGAGAGTGGCCTCGATGCCGAGCGGGGCGAGGAAGCGGCCGATCATGTCACGCGCCGGGCCGTAGAGCGTCTCAGGGATCAAAACGCGCTCACCGCCGCGGCAGGCAGTCATGGTTGCCAGCGTTATGGCTGCCATGCCTGACGGCACGACGAGAGCGCGTGACCCGCCTTCCAGCTTGGCAATGTGATCTTCCAGCTGGCGACTGGTCGGCGTGCCATAAAGCCCGTAGCTGAAGCCGTCGTAAAGACGCTCGATGCGACGCTCGAATGACTCCAGATCGTCGAAGACAACCGTTGAGGCGCGCTCGACCGCCATCGCCATCGCCTGGAATGGCTCCGCGGAGCGCTTGGGAGGATGTACATGTGAGGTGTCGTCGCTCAGGGTCATGAAGTGACCTTAGCCAGCCGACCCATTGCCTTCCATGGCCGGAACGATAAAGTCCATTCGTTTTTGATATGGACTAGCAATGAACCTGCGCGACATTGACGTCTTCAACGCCATCATGATCGCACGCGGTGCCGGCGCGGCGGCAGCGTTGCTCGACACCTCGCAGCCCGCCATCAGCCGGTCGCTGGCAAAGCTGGAGGCCGAACTGGGTTTCAGGCTGTTCGACCGTATTCGCGGCAGGCTGGTGCCGACACGCGAAGGCGAGTTGTTCCATGCCGAGGTGAAAGCCAGCCTGGTCGGGCTCGACCGGCTGAAGCTCCGCGCGGCCCAGATCAAGGAGGTCGGCACTGGGACCATCCGCATTGCCAGCCTGTCGGCGCTCGGTCATGGGCTGGTGCCACGCGCCATCGTGGCCTTCTCGCGCCGTCATCCGCAGGTCCGCATCAGCTATCAGGTTCGCACGTCGAATGTCGTGCGCGATCTGGTGGCTTCCGGCAGTTTCGATATCGGCCTGGCTGCGGACGAGGTTGATACGAGTGGCGTGCTTCACAGCGTCTTTACCACCCCACATGCGGTGTGCGTGATGCCGAAGACCCATCGGCTGGCACGGAAGTCCACGATCACGCCGAGCGACCTCGCGGACGAACCGTTCCTGGCATTGTCGCCTGAAGATACGGCGCGTGTTGCGATGGACAAAATTCTTGCTGAACACGGCGTGCGGCCACGAATATTGGTCGAGACCCCCTATGGTCTGACCATCGCCATCCTCGCGGCGAAGGGCATGGGGATCGGCCTCGTCAATTCCTCCGTCATTGCCGACCGCATGATCGAAGGTATCGTCGCCAGGCCATTCGAACCGGCCGTCCATTTCCGCGCACTGATCCTGCGCCCGCCCGACGGCATCAATTCGACGCTGATCGCCGAGTTCACCGCCGAGCTCTATGCCGCGCGCAACGCGCTGTCGAGCGAGGTCTATGAAAGATGAATCTGTTTTCGCCTGGGCAGGTCGAGCGCTACGAACCCCAAACCGATCCTGGCAGCGCGTCGAGCGGAATGCTTAGATATCGCCGACCGTTTTCTTCGATCGGAGGTAGTTCACCTCCGCGGATATTGACCTGCAGCGCATGCAAAATGAGCTTCGGCATGGGCAATGTCCTGTCGCGCGCCTCTCGAAGTCTGATGAAGCCGCCTCGTGATTGGCTGGCGACATGCGGGTTCTTCTGCTTCTGCTCCGCCACCGAACTCTCCCACAGGGCCTGGCGCCCTCCCGGCCTGTAATCATGGCCGGTAAAGAGTCGGGTCTCGCCGGGTAAGCTCAAAATGTCCTGGATGGACTGCCACAGATCAGCTGCGCTGCCGCCTGGAAAATCTGCGCGGGCAGAGCCGCTATCGGGCATGAAAAGCGTGTCGTGAATGAACGCCGCGTCGCCGATGACATACGTAATCGACGCCAATGTGTGGCCTGGCGAGTGCATCACGCGGGCTTCCAGCTCGCCAATCTTGAAACTCTCGCCGTCGCCAAACAGCCGATCCGATTGTGAGCCGTCGCACGCGAGATCCGGCCAATTATAGAACTCCCGCCAGATCTGCTGCACTTGCTTCACGCGCTCGCCGATCGCTGTCGGCACGCCGGTTTTGGCCTTAAGATAACCCGCGGCCGAAAAGTGATCCGCATGCGGATGGGTGTCCAGGATCCAGTCGAGCTTCAGATTGTGGCTGTTGATGTAGTCGAGGATCGTGTCCGCATTTGTCGTTGCCGTCGAGCCAGACTTTTCGTCGAAATCGAGGACGGGGTCGATGATGGCGCATCTTCGCGAGCGCGGGCATGCAACGACATACTGGATGCTGCTCTCGCGACCGGTTTTCACAGCGAATGCAAGCATCGCCTTCGTCGCTCCGTATCGCCCAAACAAATTGACGCGACGGTACGACTGCCACTAAGCATTATGCACCGACCGGCTGATTTTGCGTAACTGGGCGCCAGCCTCATGTGAGGCCATGCCGGACGAGATGGTGAACGACCGGCGAAAACATCTGCTGGCCGATATAGGACCCCATGTTCGTGTTTTCGAAGAGTGCCTCGGCGAGGGCGCCATCCTCGACCACCGGGATACCGGCCTGGCGCGCTTGAGCCACTATTTCGTCGGAGACGCGCCCCTGACCCTTGCCGACGACTGTCGGCACCGGCGTTTCGCCCCTGATGTAGCGCAACGCCACGGCCCGGTCACCGGATGCGAAGACGAGGACCGCATTTCTCACACCCAGCTTCGCCGGCCGTATCACCGCCTCGCGCCGCTGCCGCTGCTGCTCATGGCGGATCAAGGGATCGCCTTCGAGATCCTTATGTTCGCGCTTATACTCGGTTGTCGTCATGCGCATGTCGCGAAGAAACAGCCAGCGCTGAATAGGGACATCGATCACGCCGATAACGATGAAAGCCAGGCTGGCGGCGATTCCCAAAGGTGTCAGGACTGCTTTGATCACCGGGCCCAGGCATGACGGACCGCAACCCGGCACGTCGAAAAGCGGCTGCAGCCATGTGATCAGAACGAAGACGAAAAGGCATGCCAGCACGATCAGCTTGATCAGGCCCTTGGCGAATTCGATGACGTTGCGGAGCGACAGGATCTTCTTCAAGCCCTTGGTCGGGTTTATGTGATCGAACTGCGGTTTAAGCGGCTCGAACGAGAGGACCGGCCCGAACGTTCCCAGCATACCGAAGACCGCGGTGAGAACGACAACGATGCCGACCAGCGGCGCCGTGGCGAGCATCAGCAGCGAGAAAAAGTGACGGACCGCGCGCAGGCTGACGTCCCCGAACGAACCGCCGGGAACGGTCACGGTCTGCACCAGTTCCGAAAGGCGACTAAAAAGCATCGGCCAGGAAAAATATAGATAGGCGAGCGCCGCGAAGAACGTGAAGCCCGAGATAAGGTCGCGACTCTGGGGAACCTGGCCTTTGCGGCGCGCATCGCGCAGCTTCTTGTCGGACGCCGGTAGTTTCTTTTCCTCAGCTTCTTCGGCCATGTTGCAATCTTACCGCACTGTTGTGGTTCCAGTACGCCCATTGGCTGTGTAAGGTGGCGCCGGGCTTGAATACAGAGAGGTGGATATGCGGTTGAATTTCGTATTCCTGCCTGTGGCCATTGCGCTGGCGCTGTCCGCTTGCCAGACGGCCAAAACCGGCTCGATCAACGCTGGGGCCCAAGGTCCGTCCTCGCAGTCGGACCGGCTGATCAAGCTTGCCGACGATATCGATGCGCGCGGGGAAAGTGATACCGCGATTGCGCTCTACCAGCGTGCGGCAACGATGCCGGACGCCAAGGCGGGCGCGTTCGTCAAGGCGGGCGATGCCTATATGCGGGCCGGATATCCGGCCGATGCGGCCAAGGCCTATCAGGCCGCGCTCGCAAAAGCCCCCAATGACGGAAGGGCGATGCTTGGCCTTGGCTCGGCTATGATTGAGGCGGGCGACATAGATGCCGGCATGCGCGCGCTCGCGCAGGCAGCGCCTCTGGTCAACACCAGCGCCGCCTATAACCGTTTGGGCGTGGCGCAGACCTTTGCCGGCCAGACCGCCGAAGCGCAGACGACTTTCGCCCAGGCATTGAAACTTGCGCCCGGCGACCTCGACGTCGAGACCAACATGGCGTTGGCGGCGGCCCTTGAAGACAATTCCGCCGCGGCACTGCCGCTGGTGGAGAAGATTGCCGCCGCACCCAATGCGCAATTGCACCAGAAGCGTAACGTCGTGATGGTCTATGGACTTCTTGGCCAGCCCGATCAGGTCAAGGCTTCGCCGCCTATCGGTCTGACGACCAAGGAGGTGGCCACCTTGCTTGCCCGCGCCAGAGCCATCCGGTCGAAGGGCAGCACGCAGGCCAAAGCCAAGGCACTCGGCTCCATCCTGAGCTAGAGCAACTCCGGGAAAAGTCAGAAGCGATTTTCCATCCGGAATCGCGTTTGATAGGGGATTTAGCCGTTTCGGTGACGTTGCGATCTGTTCTGGCGCGTTGCGGCGCAAATCCTGGGCCGATCTTTCACCAAGCTCGACGCGTGGAGCGCTGCTACGGGCGCGGAGTTGGCGCCGGCTCACTCGACGGGCAGCGTTGTTTGCGGCGTCGCCGGTGCAGTGTTAGCTCCACCAACCGGCGACTCCTCGCCATCGAGGTAACGACGGGCCGCGCGCGCCGTCGGCGCCGCCGGCGCCGCTCCCATGCGCCGGCCTTCGACCAGATCGCGTTGGCTTTCGGCCATGCGCTGAAGATTGTAGGCGTTGGCACAGCCGGATGGCAGGTGAGAGCCGACGCCGGAGACGATCGTCAAATCCGTCCTGGCGGCTGGATTGTCATCATCGGCCGGCTCGGTCAGGCATGCGTTGGGAGCCACAACGGAGCCGCTCACGCCTTTTTCGGAGCCGCCTGCCTCGGTCGAAACATAGCTGTAGCCGGGCGAATAATCTTGCCGCTGTTGCGGGCTGTGCATGCAGCCGGCCAGAAAAAGCGCAGGAACAACAGATGAGAGAGCAATGCGCAGCGTCATGGTCGTTCCCCGCTATTTGATGATCAGACCGGTCGCCGACGCGTCTTTGGCGCGCTTGCGACTGAGACGCTTGGCAGCCGGGCGGTCGAGCGGCGTGGCGAGGCTGTCACGAACCGGCGCCACCAGATAGGGCGTAATCAGGATGACCAGTTCGGTCTCCTCATGCTGGAACCGCTGCGATTGAAAAAGCGGCCCAAGCACGGGCACGTCGCCAAGAACCGGAAATTTTTCCAGGTTGCGCGAAGTCCGCTGCTGGAAAAGCCCGGCGATCGCAAAGGTCTGGCCGCTTGCCACCTCCACCGTCGTGTCGGCTCTTCGGACCACGAAGCTCGGCATGGCAAAGCCGTTGGCGCTTACGGAGCCCGAATCCGACAAAGAGCTGACCTCCGGCTGGACGTGCAGCGCAATGCGATTGCGGCCGATGAGCGTTGGAGTGAAACCGAGAGAGACGCCGAACGGTTTGTATTGAATGGTCGTGACGTCTGATCCCTGCGCGATAGGCACAGGAATCTCGCCACCAGCCAGAAAGTTCGCCGTCTGTCCGGTCACGGCGGTCAGGTTCGGCTCGGCCAGAATCTTGACGACGCCGTTGCGTTGCAAGGCTTCGATGAGGACGTCAAAATTGAGGCCGTGCGCCTGGTCGAGGCTCAGACCGAAATTCCCGTCACCGCTCGAAGGCACGCCATTGTCCTGGAACATGTTGAATTCGAAGCCGCCACTCTTGTATCCGACGGACCAGTCGACACCGTAGGATTGCAACACCGTGCGCGAGACTTCGGCAAAGCGGACCCGGATGTTGACCTGCTGCGAGCCCTGCACGGTCATGTTGTTCAGCGGCGGTGTTTGCGGCGGCGAGAACGTTCTTGCGACATTGTCCAGATCCTTCGCCTCGTCGACGCCCCGCGCCTCGCCGGTGATGACGATGCGGGTTCCGAAAATGTGGAGATTTGTCGCCGAATTCGGCTGCATCGTATGCTTGGCCTCAGTGGCGGGTGTGACGTCGGGCGTGACGCGGAACTGAGCCGTCGCCTCGATCCGCTCATCGGCCGTGACCGCAATCAGATTGGTCAGGCCCGGCTTGAGACCGAAGACATAGACCAGACTTGGCGACACGATCTGGAGGTCCGCGATCGTGGTGTCCGCGACCAGGACGGACTCGACCGGCTCATTGAACCGTAGCAAGCGTCCTTGCCCGACCGGCAGATCGAGGCTTGGCTTGCTTGGCAGGGGCGATGCATTCTGCGCCGCCGCGCCGGCGATTGTGAGCAGCAGGGCCAGCAATACACCAACCATCGCGATAGCGAGCCGGCGCATATTCGTCCGCCCGGCGGCGGATCGAACGCCTGCCGCGGTATCGTGATTCGTCATCCCGTTCCTCTCCTGAACCCCCAGATGTCCCCATTCGTCCGACCGCCGTTACGAGGTTGCCTCCTGCGCGGCTTTCGCCTGAGCCGACGGCAGCGCCTGGGCGCGCGCGCCAGCCCTTGCGCTGCGGCCGGTAATCGTGGCCAGCGGCTGGACGTTGAATTCCTGCGCCAGTTCCTGGAAGGACAGAACCGGAAGCTCGATGGCATTGTGTGCTAGCAGGCTGCGCAAGTGACGGCGCACGTCCATCGCGGCAAGCACGACTGGCGAGACATCGGCGGAACTGTGCGCCAGCGCCCGCTCGATTTCGCCGACCAGAGCCTGCGCGTCGTCGTCGGAAAGGTTTAGGAATGTGCCTGTCGATGTGCTTTGCACCGCGTTGCGCAGAATGTCCTCCGCGGACCGCTGCAACACGTATGCCGCGATGATGTTGTTGCGGCCGGCGCAGCGGAAGCTGATCTGGCGCTTCAAGGATGTGCGGACATATTCCGTCAGCAGGATGACGTCTTGTTCGCGCTGACCCCATTCGATCAGTGCTTCGAGAATCAGGCGCAGATTGCGGATCGGCACATTCTCGCCGACGAGCCGACGAAGCACTTCCGCGATCTTCTGCAGCGGCGCGATCTCCTGCGCCTGCCGGACAAGATCCGCATAGTCCGGCTCCATGTCCGACAACAGCCGGCGTGTCTCCTGAATTCCGACGAAATGGCCGGCATAGAGCCGAAGTGCACTGCCGGTCCACTTGGCCGCTGTTTCCGCGGGCGTGGAGAAGTTGAAACCAGCGTCTTTGAGCGCCGGGATGTCGTGGTCATCGACCCATGCGAATTTCCGCTGCCCGGCAATCGCGGCGGCTTTTTCGTAAGTCACCTCGAGCAGGTCGAGGTGCGTCAGGTCAGCTTCGACGAGAACACGGCCAGCGGGGATTTCGGCATCCAGGATGGGCGCGCCTTCCAGATC
>NZ_PNOT02000359.1 GCF_002879535.1 Mesorhizobium intechi | reverse complement strand
GCCGACGACGTCGATCGTGCTCATCGTTGCCGGTGGCGTCGTCTATTCCTGTGGCGTCATCTTCTTCGCCTGGAAGGGTCTGCGCTTTCACAACGCCCTGTGGCACGGCTTCGTCGTCACTGGCGCGGGCCTGCATCTGGCGGCCATGGTCGACTGCCTGGTGATAAACCGTTTCTGATCCGCTCGCGGCAATATTGCCAAGCGCCATTCAATTTGGTCACAATTCCGTTTAGAGTCGCGAACGACGTGATCGGCGGCAGCGGCAGCGAAACGGGGCACGGATGGCTTTTCTCAGATCCTTCGGCATGGGCAGGCGCTCCGACGTACTGATCTACGATCCGCACAAGCTGTCGAGCCCGCAGGTGTTCCTGCTGACCATGGTCATCTTCCTGGCCATCGTCGCCTTCATTGCCGCCATCCTGACCCGGCAGATTTCGACGGCCTTCGTCACCAATCCCGGGCTCAACGGCCTGATCGTCGGCGTGCTCGCGGTCGGCATCCTGCTTGCCTTCGCCCAGGTCGGGCGGCTGTTTCGCGAAGTGCGCTGGCTCAACTCCTTCCGCGCCGGCTCGGAGACCACCGAGCCGGTGCTGCTGGCGCCGATGAAAGCCATGATCGGCCGCTCGTCGACCATGGCATTCTCGACCTCCTCGATGCGCACCATGCTCGATTCCATCGCAACGCGCCTCGACGAAAGCCGGGACACCTCGCGCTATTTGGTCGGCCTCCTGGTGTTCCTCGGCCTGCTCGGCACATTCTGGGGCCTGTTGAACACGATCGGCTCGATCCGCGAGACCATCGAATCGCTCGACCCCGGCACGGGTGATGCCGCCGCCGTGCTCGATTCCTTGAAGCAGGGCCTGTCGGCACCGCTGGCCGGCATGGGCACCGCCTTCTCGTCCTCGCTGTTCGGCCTGTCCGGCTCGCTCGTGCTCGGCTTCCTCGACCTGCAGGCGGGCCGCGCCCAGACGCGCTTCTACACCGAGCTTGAAAACTGGTTGTCCTCGGTCACCGATCTCTCCTCCGACATCGTCGTCTCCGATCAGGCCAAGACCGAACCGTCCGACGAAATCCGTCTGTTGTCGGAGCGGCTGCGCAGCATGCAGGAGAATGGCGGCGGCTCCAATCCGCGCGTCGCCACCGCCATGGCCAATCTTGCCGACGGCATTTCCGGCCTGGTCAAGAACATGCGCTCCGAGCAGCAGATCATGCGCGACTGGGTCGAGGCCCAGTCCGATGAGCAGAAGGCGATGCGCAACACATTGGAAAAGATTGCCGACGCCCTGAAGAAGCCCGGGGTGCACTGACATGGCGCTTGCCAGGGGCCGGCGTACCGATCGCCGCATCGACTACTGGCCGGGCTTTGTCGACGCGCTGTCGACGCTGCTGCTCGCCATCATGTTCCTGCTCACCGTCTTCGTGCTGGCGCAGTTCCTGCTGGGACGCGAGATTTCAGGCAAGGATACGGTGCTCGCCCGTCTCAACTCGCAAATCAACGAACTGACCCAGTTGCTGGCACTGGAGCGCTCGACGGCGCAGGACAAGGACGATTCGCTCGCCAATCTGCAGGCGTCGCTGTCGGCGGCCGAAGCGGAGAAGAGCCGGCTCGAACAGTTGCTGGCGCAAGGCGCCGGCGCCGGCGACCAGGCCAACCAGCGCGCCGCGGCGCTTTCGGGCGAACTCGACAACCAGCGCCAGATCAGCCAGCAGGCGTTGAGCCAGGTCGAGATCCTCAACCAGCAGATCGCCGCGCTGCGCAAGCAGATCGGCGCGCTTGAAGACGCCCTCAACGTGTCGGAAGCCCGCGACCGCGATTCCAACACGAAGATCGCCGATCTCGGCCGCCGGCTGAACGTCGCCCTGGCGCAGCGCGTGCAGGAATTGAACCGCTACCGCTCCGACTTCTTCGGACGCCTGCGCGAGATCCTCGCCGACCGCGAGAATATCCGCATCGTCGGCGACCGCTTCGTGTTCCAGTCGGAAGTGTTGTTCCCGACCGGCTCCGAGGTGATCAACGATGCCGGCAAGGTCGAGATGAAGAAGCTCGCCGACGCCATCATCGAGCTGCAGAAGGAAATCCCGCCCGAGATCAACTGGGTGCTGCGCGTCGACGGCCATACCGACAACAAGCCGCTCTCCGGCACCGGCCGCTACCGCGACAATTGGGAATTGTCGACGGCGCGTTCGACGTCGGTGGTCAAGTTCCTGATCGAGAACGGCGTGCCGGCCAACCGTCTGGTGGCCGCCGGCTTCGGTGAGTTCCAGCCCCTCGACCCCGCCGACACCGACGAAGCGCGCAACAAGAACCGCCGCATTGAACTGAAGCTCACCGAACGTTGATTTCTCATCACGCGAACTCACGCGAATTTGTTCGCCGGCTCAACTCTAGGGCGCAGATCGTAGCCGGCAAGGCCTGAAAAGATTATCTTTTTTTAATTACACTTGGCGCCGGAGCGCTCCTAGCTTGCCGTTCAGGGTCGAGAACCGCCGGCGATGCCTCCCATCGCGACACGACGGAACTGGACGACCCAAACGGTCGGAAGGCGAGGCGGCGCGACCGCTCCCTTCCTGGCAGGAGGAAGCGCCCCATGCGCACATCAGCATCTTTCAAGACGGCAACGCTTGCCGCGGTTCTCATTGTCGCCCCGCTCACCGGTGCCTATGCCGCGGGCCATCACAAGGGCGCTCTCGAGGCAACGGACCCGACAGACATGACCGGCCCGCGTGTCGAGGCCCTCATCCAACAGCTTCAGGGTGTCCGCCACGGCATAGTCGACGCCAGGCAGGCCAACAACATCAGCCCGGCGGTGGCGCAGCGCCTGGAAATGCGCACCGCCCGCATCAGCCAGGCGGCCGAGAAGATAGCCGCGTCCGATCACGGCAGGATACCGGCCGCGCAATACCATGACCTGCTGCGCCGTCTCGACAATGTCGACCAGCGGCTGCGGGTCGATACCGGCAGCGGTTTCCTGATGGGTGATGGCGCAGACGGCGGAACCTATCCGAACGGCTGAGGCCTCCGGCAAGCTCCAGGAGGAAGGGATCACCTGGCGCCTTCGGGACCCCAATCCCGCGGGCGTCCTTTTTCCTCACCAGCCCAGCCTGCCTACCAACCAAGCCAGACCGCGATCAGGGCGACCACCGCCGGTACGGTCTGGATGAACAGGATCTTGCGGCCGACCGTTGCCGCGCCGTAAAGACCGGCAATGGCCACGCACAACAGAAAGAAGACCTTGACCTGAAAGCCGGCGGCGGCGAGGTACAGCCCCCAGATCAGGCCCGCGGCGAGAAATCCGTTGTAGAGGCCCTGGTTGGCGGCGAGCACCTTCGACGCCCTGGCGAATTCCGGTGTCAGGCGGAATGTCTTGTGCCCGCGCGGCGTGTCCCACAACACCATCTCCAGATAGACGATGTAGACATGGACCAGGGCCACCAGCCCGACCAGGATGCTGCCGATCATTTGCTCCCCCTTCATGCGTTGCCGGCAGCATTTCATGTGTGGCATCGCCTGCGCAAGATGCATCCGCCAGGGGGGGCATCTGAGGGTTGCCAACGCTTTTGCGTTGGTGTCTTTTCGCGCCGTCCTCAATCACGGAAGCCGCCATGTCCTTTCAGAAACTCGATGATCTCGGCCACAAGCTCGAAGCGCTTGAGCATGCGCTGGCCATCCTCGGCGCTGACGAAGCCACGCACATGGCCGTCGGTGGCGGCGAGAAGCGCGCCGAGGCGATGGCGGCACTGACCGGCATGTACCACACCAGGGCGACCGCCCCGGAAATCGCCGATTGGATCGCCGCCGCCGAAGGCGAGGCGCTCGACGACGAGCAGCGGGCGGCGCTCGGCGAACTGCGGCGGCAATACACCAACCTGACCTGCCTGCCCGTCGAATTCGTCGAACGCCAGACCACCGCGCGCATGCGATGCGAGCAGCTGTGGCGCGACCTGCGCGCCAAGAACGACTGGGCGGGCTTCCAGCCGGCGCTCGAGGGCGTGGTGGCGCTCGTGCGCGAAGAGGCGGCCCTGCGTTCCGACGTGCTCGGCCTAGCCCCCTACGATGCGCTGATGGAACAATTCGACCCCGGCAACCGTACCGCCGACATCACACCCGTCTTCGCCGATCTGAAAACCTTCCTCAGGGGATTCGTGCCGGAGGCGCTGGCAATCCAGGAAGCACGGCTGCGCAAGCGTCCGCTGAAACCGCTCTCAGGCACCTACGCGATCGACAAGCAGCGCGAGCTTGGCCTTGCCATGATGGCGGCGGTCGGTTTCGATCTGACCCATGGCTCCCTGTCGGTGTCGCACCATCCCTTCTGCGGCGGCGTGCCCAGCGACGTGCGCATCACCACCCGGTACAAGACATCGGATTTCCTGTCGGCGCTGATGGGCGTGCTGCACGAGACCGGTCATGCGCTCTATGAACAGAACCTGCCGAAGGCGTGGTCGCACTGGCCGCTCGGCAAGGCGCGCGGCATGGCCGTGCATGAAAGCCAGAGCCTGTTCGTCGAAAAGCAGATCGGCCGCAATCCCGCCTTCTGGCGCTGGGCGCTGCCGGTGGTGGAAAAGCATCTCGGGGAGACCTGGTCGCTCGACGATCTCCTGCCGCATGTGCATCGCGTCGAGCCCGGCCTGATCCGCGTCGACGCCGACGAAGTGACCTATCCCTTGCATGTCATCCTGCGCTACGAGCTGGAGCAGGAGTTGGTCTCGGGCAGGCTGGAGGTTGCCGATTTGCCCGAAGCCTGGGACGCCAAGATGCGCAACTATCTCGGCCTCTCCACATTGGACAATCCGGCCGACGGGCCGATGCAGGACGTGCATTGGCCGGGTGCCGCCTTCGGCTACTTCCCGTCCTACACGCTGGGCGCGATGATGGCGGCGCAGCAATGGGCGGCGCTGACGCGCGAACATCCTTCCGCCGATGACGACCTTGCGAAAGGGAATTTCGCCGCCATCAATGACTGGCGCCGCAAGAAGATATGGTCGCAGGCCTCGCGCTGGTCGACGCCGGACCTGCTCGAACGCGCCACCGGCGAAAAGCTCAACGCCGTGCATTTCGTCGATCACCTGCGCAAACGGTATGGAACCGCGTGAGGCCATCGAAGGGACCGACAGGGCGGAAGCGCCTGTTTACTCCGCCGCGCCCCTGAAGGCGCTGGCGCCGGTCTCGAACTGCAGCTTGGCCAGCCTGGCATAGATGCCGCCCTTGGCGACAAGGCTCTGATGCGTGCCTTCCTCGACGATGCGGCCGCCATCCATGACCAGTATCCTGTCGGCCTTCAGCACCGTTGCCAGCCGGTGCGCGATGACGATGGTGGTGCGGCCTTGCATCAGCCGTTCCAGCGCCGTCTGCACCAGCGTCTCGCTTTCGGCGTCCAGCGCCGAGGTGGCTTCGTCGAGCAGCAGGATCGGCGCGTCGCGCAGGATGGCGCGGGCGATCGCCACGCGCTGGCGCTGGCCGCCGGACAGCGTCACGCCGCGCTCGCCGACCTGGCTGTCATAGCCGTTCTCGAGCTTGAGGATGAATTCGTCGGCCAGCGCGTCCTTCGCCGCCGCCTCGATTTCGGCATTGCCTGCGCCCGGCCGGCCGAAGCCGATATTGTCGCGCGCGCTCGCCGCGAAGATGGTGACGTCCTGCGGCACGATGGCGATGCGCTCGCGCACCGAAAGCGGGTCGGCTTCGCGCACATCGACCCCATCGATCAGGATCTTGCCGGTTTCGGGATCGTAGAAGCGCAGGATCAGCGAAAAGACCGTGCTCTTGCCCGCCCCCGAAGGGCCGACGATGGCCACCGTCTCGCCAGGCATGACCTGGAAACTCAGGCCGTGGACAGCAGCCCGGTCGGGACGCGCCGGATAGAAGAAGGAGACGTCGTCGAAGACGATCGCGCCCTTGGCGACCGCCGGCAGCGGCTTCGGCTCGTCCGGCGCCTGGATGGCCGGCTTTTCGGCCAGGATCTCGGTCAGCCGCTCGGCCGCGCCCGCTGCCTGGGCAAGTTCGCCCCAGACCTCCGACAGCGCGCCGAGCGCGCCGGCGGCGAATACCGAATAAAGCAGGAACTGGCCAAGCGTGCCCGGCGACAGGGTGCCTTCGAGAACGTCGCGCGATCCGAACCACAGTACCGCCACCACAGAGGAAAAGATCATGAAGATGGCGAAGAAGGTCAGGAAGGAGCGAGCGAAGATCGAGGCGCGCGCCGCCTCGAAGGCAGCCTCCACGGCGGACGAAAAGCGAGCGGTGACCAGTCTTTCATTGGTGAAAGCCTGCAGCGTCCGCACCGCGCCGATCTGCTCGCTGGCATAGGCCGTCGCATTGGCGAGCGTGTCTTGCGCCAGCCGCGATTTGCGACGCACCGAGCGCCCGAAGGCCACCAGCGGCAAGACGATGAGGGGGATGGCTGCGATGACCAGGCCTGACAGTTTCGGGCTGGTGAAGACCATCATTGCCACGGCGCCGAGGCCGAGAATGACGTTGCGCAGCGCGACCGAGGCGGTCGCTCCCACGGCCGACTTGACCTGCGTCGTATCGGCCGCGAGCCGCGATACGATCTCGCCCGACTGCGACGTATCGAAGAAGGATGGCGACAGCGTCGTCACATGGCTGAACACGTCGTTGCGGATGTCGGCGACAACACGTTCGCCGAGCGTGATGACGAAATAGTAGCGGCAGGCCGACGCCGCCGCCAGCACGGCGGCCATCACCACCAGCATGCCGAAATATTCGGCGATGAAGCTGGAATCCGATGCCGAAAAGCCGTGATCGATCATTCGCCGCACCGCCAGCGGCAAGGCCAGCGTCGTCGCCGCCGCGACCGTCAGCGAGATCATGGCGCCGATGACCAGTTTCCGATAGCGGCCTAGATAGGGGAACAGGCGCCTGAGCGGCTTGAGCGAGCGCCGACGCTCGTCCGCATCGCCACTGATGTCCGCCATGACCGTTTTCCTCTGGCCCTTTTCGTGCGCGCCATCAATATGCGTTTGACGCGGCCTTGTGATTCAATTTCGGCTGATGTATAGGCTCGCCGACCGTTTTAGAAGCCGTGGCTCCTCAATAGCTACGGCTTCGAGTTTTAAAAAGAGGCGCATCGACGCAGGCTCATGCCCGTCAGCCGCGCCGACAAGCCAGGAACCAAACCATGAAGAGCGCCATTCATCCCGACTACCACACCATCAAGGTCGTCATGACCGACGGCACCGAATACACGACCCGTTCCACCTGGGGCAAGGAAGGCGATACGATGAACCTCGATATCGACCCGACCACCCACCCGGCCTGGACCGGCGGCCAGCAGACCCTGCTCGACCGCGGCGGCCGCCTCTCCAAGTTCAAGAAGCGTTTCGAAGGTTTCGGCCTCTAAGCCCACTTCGGCATTGTCGTAGAT
>NZ_PNOT02000104.1 GCF_002879535.1 Mesorhizobium intechi | reverse complement strand
GAAGCCGACACCGGGCGCCACCGCCACATCGGCGTGCTCGATGAGCAGCTTGGAGAATTCGAGCGAGCCGAGATGCTTGAACGGTTCGGGGATCGGCGCCCAGGCGAACATCGAGGCGGCGGGAGCTGGAATGTTCCAGCCGGCGCGCCCGAAGGAATCGACCATCACGTCGCGGCGCTTGTGGTAGACCTCGCGTACCTCGGCGATATCGGCGCCGTCGCCGTTGAGCGCATGGGCCGCCGCCACCTGGATCGGCGTGAAGGCGCCGTAGTCGAGATAGGATTTCACCCGGGTCAACGCCGAGATCAGCCGCTCGTTGCCGACGGCAAAACCCATGCGCCAGCCGGGCATGGAGAAGGTCTTCGACATCGAGGTGAATTCGACGCAGACATCAATGGCGCCCGGCACCTGCAGCACCGAAGGCGGCGGGTTTCCGTCGAAATAGATCTCCGAATAGGCCAGGTCGGACAGGATGATGATGTCGTTCTTCTTCGCGAACGCCACCACGTCCTTGTAGAAGTCGAGCGAAGCGACCAGCGCCGTCGGGTTCGACGGATAGTTGAGGATCAGCGCCAGCGGCTTCGGGATAGAATGGCGAACGCCGCGTTCCAGCGCTGGGATGAAACCATCGTCCGGCTCGACCTGCAGCGAACGGATGACGCCGCCCGACATGATGAAGCCGAAGGCATGGATCGGATAGGTCGGGTTCGGGCACAGGATGACGTCGCCAGGCGCGGTGATCGCCTGCGCCATGTTGGCGAAGCCTTCCTTCGAGCCGAGCGTCGCCACCACCTGCGTGTCGGGGTTGAGCTTCACGCCGAAGCGGCGCTGATAGTAGGCGGCCTGGGCGCGGCGCAGGCCGGGGATGCCACGCGAGGAGGAATAGCGATGCGTGCGCGGGTCGCGCACCACTTCGCACAATTTGTCGACGATGGCCTTGGGCGTCGGCAGGTCCGGATTGCCCATGCCGAGGTCGATGATGTCGGCGCCGCGCGAACGGGCGCTGGCCTTGAGCCGGTTGACCTGCTCGAACACGTAAGGCGGAAGCCGGCGGACCTTGTGAAACTCTTCCATGGCAGTTCCAGACAGCAAAAGGGGCTATGGGCGCGCGCTATATACTCATTTGCAGGTAGGGTCGAGGGCGGGATCGCATTTGCCTTCGATCTGCTTCAGCGTCTGCGGACCATGTTTCGTGGCCAGGTCCGCCAACGCCGCCTGATTGGCGACCGCGGCGCCGCCGCTGTTTTTGGCGCCCTGCGCGCTGCCATCAGCCTTGAGTTCGGCGAGCTTGGCACTCGTCTCGGCCTGCGTGAGTTGCTTGTTCGCCACTTTGGGCGGGATGTTGAGGTTCGGAAAGGTGCCGGTGTCCTTTGGACCTGCATTCTCGGCCATCGGCACCGGAGCGCTGGTGTTCGTGCTTGAACACCCGGCGATCCCCAAAAGGACGATCGCCGCGCCGATGCGGCAAAAGCGTGCAGCATCAAAAAAAACAGTCTCGCCAATATTAATCGTCATATTGTTTCCTTGGCAGCCGAGGTAGAGCGAGATTGGACCCTGTCGGATGTCCCATGTTAATATGTCAAGAAAACGCTTCCGGAGGAACCCCGCGAACCATGTCCAAAACACCCGATTCGGGCAAAACGGAAGATGACGAGCCTTCGACCGTCGAGCAATATCTGGTGAAGGATCCGGAGCGCTTCGCGTTGAACATGGCGCGCATGATCGAGCAGGCCGGCAAGGCGGCGTCCGCCTGGGCCGAACCGCGCGAGCGCGGCGAAGTGCGCGACCACGTCGCCGAGCCGGTCGTCGACATGGTCAAGACGTTTTCCAAGCTGAGCGAATACTGGCTCGCCGACCCGCAGCGCGCGCTCGAAGCGCAGACCCGGCTGTTCGCCGGCTACATGACCGTGTGGGCGAACGCCATCCAGCGCGTCAGCGCCAAGGCCGAAGGCCCCGACGACGCCGTCAAGCCGGAGCGCGGCGACAAGCGTTTCCAGGACCCGGAATGGGGCCGCAACGCCTTCTTCGATTTCCTCAAGCAGGCCTATCTCGTCACCTCGCGCTGGGCGTCCGAACTGGTCGAGCACGCCGAAGGTCTGGACGAGCACACCCGCCACAAGGCGAGCTTCTACGTCAAGCAGGTGTCCAATGCCATCTCGCCGTCGAATTTCATTCTGACCAACCCCGAGCTATTCCGCGAGACCGTCGCCTCCAACGGCGAGAACCTGGTGCGCGGCATGAAGATGCTGGCTGAGGACATCGCGGCCGGCAAGGGCGACCTGAAACTGCGCCAGGCCGACTATTCGCCCTTCGAGATCGGCAGGAACATCGCCACCACGCCCGGCAAGGTGGTCGGCCGCAGCGATGTCGCCGAGATCATCCAGTATGATCCGGCGACCGAGACGGTGCTGAAACGCCCGTTGCTGATCTGCCCGCCCTGGATCAACAAGTTCTACATACTCGACCTCAACCCACAGAAATCCTTCATCCGCTGGGCGATCGAGCAGGGCCACACGGTCTTCGTCATCTCATGGATCAATCCGGACGAGCGCCACGGCGCGAAGGGATGGGAAGCCTATATCAGGGAAGGCCTGCAATATGGCCTCGACACGATCGAGGAGGCGACCGGCGAGCGGGATGTCAACGCGATCGGCTACTGCGTCGGCGGCACGCTACTGGCCGCGGCGCTGGCCCTGATGGCACAGGAAGGCGACGACCGCATCAAGTCGGCGACTTTCTTCACCACGCAGGTCGACTTCACCTATGCCGGCGACCTGAAAGTCTTCGTCGACGAGGAACAGGTCGCGGCGGTGGAGAAGTCGATGAACGAAAAGGGCTATCTCGACGGCACCAAGATGGCGACCGCCTTCAACATGCTGCGCTCCGGCGACCTGATCTGGCCCTACGTCGTCAACAACTACATGCGAGGCAAGGATCCCCTGCCCTTCGACCTGCTCTACTGGAATGCCGATTCGACCCGCATGGCGGCGGCCAACCATTCCTTCTACCTGCGCAATTGCTATCTCGAGAACAACCTCTCGCGCGGCAAGATGGAACTGGCGGGGCATACGGTCTCGCTCGGCGATATCACCATTCCGGTCTACAACCTCGCCTCGCGGGAAGACCACATCGCGCCGGCGCTGTCCGTCTTCCTCGGCTCGAAGTATTTCGGCGGCAAGGTCGACTACGTCATGGCGGGATCGGGCCACATAGCCGGCGTCGTCAATCCGCCCGCCTCCGGCAAGTACCAGTATTGGACCGGCGACAAACCGGAAGGCGATTTCGGCCAATGGATCGCCAAGGCCGCTGAGCATCCCGGGTCCTGGTGGCCGCATTGGCAAAGTTGGATCGAGGCCAAGGACGACACCCGCGTGCCTGCCCGCAAACCCGGCAACCATATGAAAACCTTGGGCGATGCTCCCGGCAGCTATGTGAAGGTGCGTGTGTAACGGACTGTAATGTCTGGTGAGTTGACGGCCTGCCAAAAGCGGGCGAAATGGTGTCGTCAACCATCAAGCAGCCGTAATTCGGCAATCATTGCAAAAATACTTCCAGGCTTGCGGATTTGACACAGGTCTCGTTTCCGGATCGGAGACAAAGGTAACCTCGGACAGCGACTTCCAGTGCTGCGCCAAGGACGTACCGACCGGACATCGAGGGGGAATTTGAGTTTGAAATCAGCAGGATGGAGCCTCGCAAAGGGAGAACGCAGCGCCATCTTGGCTGCGCTCTGCTGTGTCCTCCTCGCCTCCTGCACATCAGCCGGCGACCCGACAATGTCGGTCGGAATGCCTGGCTACAATGCCTCAGCCTCCGATGTTAACGCGGCCGCCACCGGCAAGCCCATCGCCACCGCCGATTCGACTTCGCAGACAACGGCCACGCAAACGACCGTGATGAGCGAAGGCGACACCGCACTCCCCGAAAAAGTCGCCTACGTACCAATGGCCAAGCCGCAAGCAGGTTTTCCGCTGATAACGCCGGCCGGCGCTGAGACGATCGCGGGACAGACGCCGCAGGCCTTGCAGCAGCCGACCCAGACGGCACAGCAGACAGACGCGGTCGCCCAGAAGATCGCCGCCGCCGATGCCGCGGTGACAACGCCAAAGCCGGCAGCGGCGCCGGTGATAAACAATCCGGTCTATGTGACCGCGGGTGACGCGCCACAAGCCGAGGCGCCGAAGAAACGTGGCTTCCTGGCCTCGATGTTCGGCGCCACGCCGGCTTCGGCCACACCGGCTCCGCTCATCAACACGCGATCGGGCGAACAGCCGACCGCGCAGGCCAAACCCACGCCTGCGGCGGCGGCAAAGCCGATCATCACGTTGGCCTCGGCCGACTCCACGGCAAAGCCGATACAGTTGGCCTCGACCGGTGACGACGCCGGTCATATCACCGGCAGCGATGCCTTGCCTGGCGTGCGTCAGACAGCCCTGTTCGAGATCAAGCGCAAATCCGGCCTCGACGACGAAAGCGACGTCGACCTCAATGAGGATGAGGGTCCAATCGGCGGCAGCTATCAGGTTGCGTCCGCCGCCGGCATGGCCCGGCTCGCGCCCAACGGCCTGCTGAAGCAGAACGAAAGCGTCGACGTCGCCTGCCTGAAGCCGTCGCTGGTGCGCGTGCTGAAGACGATCGAAGGCCATTACGGCCGCAAGATGTTGGTCACGTCAGGCTACCGCGACCCTGCTCGCAACCGCCGCGCCAACGGCGCCAAGAACTCGCTGCACATGTATTGCGCCGCCGCCGACATCCAGGTGCCCGGCGTCTCCAAATGGGAACTGGCGAACTACATCAGGACCATGCCCGGCCGCGGCGGCGTCGGCACCTATTGCCACACCGAATCGGTACACGTCGACGTCGGGCCCGAGCGCGACTGGAACTGGCGCTGCCGCCGGCGAAGCGGCGGTGATGACGGCTGAACGGCGCGATATGACGGGCCAGAGCGGCCAGGTCGTGCCACCAACACTTCCACATTGGCCTGAGCCGCCCCAACTTCGTCCTCCGCGGCGGAGCAGCGAAGTTCCGTCGCGAAGGCCCGAGGATCCATTCCGAAACCTTGGCCGAAGAGCGCAGCCGAGCAGAATTCCGTGCCCTTGCCACCTTTGAAGTCGCGGCATCGATTCTAGCGTCTGCGCCGCGTCGCCTTGCTCCGCGCTAGAGTGACGAAGCAATGGGCGTTTTGCTAATCACCAAGCCGCGGGGTGGGTTGATGGAGCCCCCGATTCCAAAGCCTCGGAAAAAAGTTGTCCACGCCGGCACCTGACGGGTTGCCGGTTGCGCACAACGTCAGTA
Source organism: Mesorhizobium intechi (assembly GCF_002879535.1). Classification (GTDB taxonomy): domain Bacteria; phylum Pseudomonadota; class Alphaproteobacteria; order Rhizobiales; family Rhizobiaceae; genus Mesorhizobium; species Mesorhizobium intechi. The sequence goes on along the minus strand of NZ_PNOT02000104.1, from coordinate 94 downwards.
TAAGCCGCTTCGTCTGAGCGCGCCCATCGTCTAGCGGTTAGGACACCGCCCTTTCACGGCGGTAACAGGGGTTCGATTCCCCTTGGGCGTACCA
>NZ_PNOT02000367.1 GCF_002879535.1 Mesorhizobium intechi | reverse complement strand
GGGCTACAGGCTCAACTGGCGCAACCGGCGATACGGGTGCCACGGGCTCGACTGGAGCTACCGGCGCCACAGGTGCGACCGGCGATACCGGCGCCACAGGTTCAACCGGAGCAACAGGCGCCACGGGTTCAACCGGAGCTACGGGTGCAACTGGTGCCACAGGCGCGACCGGTGATACCGGCGCTACAGGCGCTACAGGTGCGACCGGCGATACTGGAGCCACAGGTTCAACTGGCGCGACCGGTGCCACAGGTGCGACCGGCGATACCGGCGCCACCGGCTCAACTGGCGCAACCGGCGCCACTGGTGCGACTGGCGATACGGGAGCCACGGGTTCAACCGGAGCCACCGGCGCGACTGGCGATACTGGAGCGACAGGTTCGACTGGAGCAACCGGCACCACGGGCGCGACCGGCGCCACCGGTGCGACTGGCGATACGGGCGCCACGGGCTCGACCGGAGCAACCGGAGCCACAGGCGCGACCGGCGATACTGGAGCCACGGGCTCAACTGGAGCGACGGGTGCTACGGGTGCAACCGGTGCCACAGGTGCGACCGGCGATACCGGCGCTACGGGTTCGACCGGAGCCACCGGCGCGACCGGCGATACTGGAGCCACGGGCTCGACTGGAGCGACGGGTGCTACGGGTGCAACCGGCGCCACGGGCGCGACCGGCGATACCGGTGCCACTGGCTCGACTGGAGCAACAGGCGCCACAGGTGCGACCGGCGATACGGGTGCAACTGGCGCCACAGGCGCGACCGGCGATACTGGTGCCACGGGCTCGACCGGAGCAACCGGCGCCACGGGGGCGACCGGCGATACTGGTGCCACGGGTTCGACCGGAGCAACCGGTGCCACAGGCGCAACTGGTGATACAGGCGCCACGGGTTCGACTGGAGCAACCGGCGCCACGGGCGCGACCGGCGATACCGGAGCCACGGGCTCAACT
>NZ_PNOT02000255.1 GCF_002879535.1 Mesorhizobium intechi | reverse complement strand
GGATCGGTGGTGCTGTCGCCCGTACCGCACAACAAGACGGTTGCCGGTGTGCCGGCCCGCGTGGTCGGCGAGACCGGGTGCGACCAGCCTTCGCGCCAGATGGACCAGCTGCTGCCGTCGCAGTCGATGGACCAGGTGATAAGCTTCGATATCTGATTTCCGCGCCGGCGCGCCCTCCGGCGCGATTGCGATTTTGTCCGGCGGCGCTGCCGCTTCCGGTGCAATACGGCCGGCTTGCCTTTACATCGCCATTGTCGACGTGCCAGAAGCGCCCTTCAAACCAGCAAGCCCGATGATCGGAGAAGACTGTTGAAGCCGGACGAAATCAGAAAGCTGGACGCCTATTTCAAGCGCGTCTTCCAGAACCCCAAGCTTGAGGTCAAGGCACGGCCTCGCAAGGAAGATTCCGCCGAAGTCTATGTCGGTGACGAATTCCTCGGCATCGTCTTCAAGGATGAGGACGACGGCGACTACAACTTCTCGATGGCGATCCTCGACATCGATCTGGGCTGAGCCCGTATCAAATGGCAGCCGCGCCAGGCGCGGCCTGCCATTGTCTCTCAATGTCCGGCCTTCAGCATTCGCCCGGCCTCCGCGGTCATTGCCGCGTCGAGTGCCTGCCAATCGCCAAGGAATTCCTTGGGAAAACGGTAGGTGAGGCTGAGATCGTCGCCGACCTGGATGTCCCGCTCGCACGGTGCCAGCGATTGACCGGCACTCGGCTCGCTCAAGCAGCGGGCCACGAAAGGGTCCTTTTCCCCGCGCTTGCCGACCACCAGCACCTCGTTCAGATAGCCGGATTTCTCATTAAAACCGTAGACCGTCGTGCCGCCCGGTCCCGGGATGCCGCGCTGGGCGATCAGCGCGCTGTAGATCGGCGTGAACCGGCCGCTCATGTCGCGCGACATAATCTGCTGTTCGAAGGACAGGAAAATGATCTTCCTGTTGGCTTCCGAGTGATTGAAATCGTCACGGGCCGCCTCGCTATAGCCGTCCATCTGGGGATAGCGCAGGTAAAGGTCTAGACGCGAAGCGATGCCGTCACGCCGGGCCTGTTCGAAACGGATGAAATTGGCCGGCACGGAAATCACATTGTTGCCGATCACCACCCGGCGCACCGTCGTGTCGTCGGTATATCCAGCCATGGCGATGCTATGGCCGAACCATTTGCCGCCAAGGCTGATCGCGACCGACAGCAAGGCAAGTGCGGCGAAGGCATGGAACACCCGCTTCATCAGCGTGGAATCGACCACGGTGAGTTCAGGGCCGTCAGCGGTCGCTGCCTGCTTCATCTCAGTCCTCGTCCCAGCCGCCATTCCGATGTCCCTCGGCGGCACACATCGCGCGGCACGGCTCTTGCAGCCTTCCTGAAACGACTGTGCGATTTCATGGTAAATGGAGGGTTAAGATGGCTCAGATGGAACTCTTCCTGTTTGCTTTTGTCGTCGGGCTGACAGTGTGCGGGCTGGCGGGCTCGACGATGGAACTGGTATCGGGCCGCAAGGTCGCTTTCGCTGAGCCCTACGTATCCACCGCGCATGTGCTGCGCTCGCTGGCGGCCACCGCTGGCGCCGGGCCCTTCATGCTGGTCAACGATGCCCTCGATGCCCGCCGCGAGAAGCGCATTTCGACGATGGCGCTGTTGTCATGCGGTTGCACGGCGATTGCCTGGTCACTGGCGCTCGGCATCGTCGTGCTTGCCATTGCCTCATGGACGATCCGTCTCTTAGGGTCCGGCATCTGAGACGATTCGGAGACCGACAATGCCGCTTTATGCGATCGACGGAATGCAGCCCAGCTTCGCGGACGCGGGTTCAAACTGGATCGCGCCCGATGCGACGCTGATCGGCGACGTGCGCGTCGGCCGCAATGCCGGTTTCTGGTTCGGCGTCGTCATTCGCGGAGACAATGAGACGATCACTATCGGCGCCGACACCAATGTGCAGGAACACACGGTCATGCACACCGATCCCGGCTTTCCACTGACCATCGGCGAAGGCTGCACGGTTGGCCACCGGGCCATGCTGCATGGCTGCACGATCGGCGACAACAGCCTGATCGGCATGGGCGCCATCGTGCTGAACGGCGCCAGGATCGGCAAGAATTCACTGGTCGGGGCCGGCGCGCTGGTCACCGAAGGCAAGGAGTTTCCGGACAATTCGCTGATTGTCGGCTCACCGGCCAAGGCGATCAGGGTGCTGGACGACGCGGCCGTCGACAAGCTGCGCGGCTCGGCCGCGCACTACGTCGCCAACGGCAAACGCTTCAAGGCCGGGCTGAAGAAGGTCTGAGGCCAGTTTCGGCCGATCCGTATCGCCGGCGGGTTCATCCCGTGCCGAGTCATTACCCATCAGAGCCGCGCCTTGCTATGGCATCACGCAGCAATGAAGCGCCGGCTTCAAAGCCAGCCTTGTCGGCTTCCTCGACGGCTGTCGTATAGTCATCTATGCGGGTTGCGAGAGTCGGGTCGGCGCCACCTGCCAAAAGCAGGCGGATCGCCTCGACACTACGAATGGCCACCGAATAGTGAAGCGGCGTCCAGTCGTTCACGCCCCGCATGTTGGGATCGGCGCCACCCTCGATCAGCATCCGGAGGATTTCCAGCCGGTCGGCCCGGTCGGTGGATAGCGCGGCAATGATGGCCGGAAACCCGCCGTGATCCTGATAATTCGGATCCGAGCCCGCATACAGCAAGGTCGAGATGAAGCCGATCGGGCTCCAATAGATCGCATATTCCATAGGATGTCCGAGGCCGAGTTCGAACGGCATACGTTCGTCGAACCAACGGGGCGAACCGCCCAGGGCTTTGCCAAGGCCATCGTAGTCACCGGCCTTGAAGGCATCGTCGATCGCCTTGAACAGACGATGACGCTCGCATCGATCTTCCGGGATCTCCAACATCGCCGTGATCCAGAGGACGAAACCAACGGCCTATGATGCCTCGATCCGCCGTCCATGCAAAGGAGCTCTGGATAGTCGGATGCGCCTGCCCAACCCTGATTGGGTTTCGGGCATCGCCAGAAATGGCGGAGCCGGCCCGGGGACGGGGCCGGCTCCTTTGACCCGGTCGTTGGG
>NZ_PNOT02000152.1 GCF_002879535.1 Mesorhizobium intechi | reverse complement strand
TCCGGCGCCTGCTCGTCGGCAATCTGCGGAACGTTGGCGCGCTGCGCATTCTCGGGCGCCACGATGGCGATGCCCGGCAGGTTGCCGCTGTTGGCGGTCGCCGCCGGCTTCAGGTTTCTGGGCTTGGGCGCGGGGGCGGCCGAAGCGGTCTCGACATCGGCGCTGTCGTCGGCCTCGTCGTCGCCGCCACCACCGAACAAAGCGGAAAGGAAGCCACCGGACTTCTTGCCGCTGCCGCCGGCGCTCGCAAGCTCGACATTTGGCGTACCGGCACCCTTGCGTGCCTTGTAGGCGGCCATCGCCTGCTCATAGCCGGGAAGCGGACGGCCGTCGCTCGGCACGTGCAGCGTCTTGCCGTTGGGGAACAGGCTGACCAATTCCTGGCGGCTGATGCCGGGCCAGTGGCGGACATTACCGACATCCATATGGACGAAAGGCGAACCGGAGGTCGGGTAATAACCGACGCCGCCGCCCTGCATCTTCAGGCCGACGTTGCGCAGCTTCTTCAGCGGCACGCCCGGAATGTAGAAATCCATCGCCTTGCCGAGCATATGCTGGCTCTTCTCGGCGACACCGCGGCTACGGCTGCGCAACATCGAATTGGTCGCCGGCGAACGGTAGCCGCACACGACCTGGATATAGTCGGTGGCGCCGCTTTCGCGATAGGCCTCCCAGACCAGGTCCAGCAAGCGCGGATCCATCTTGGTCGGCTCATTGCGGCGCCAGTCGCGCAGGATGATGTTGATCTTGCGCAGGCCCTCGGGAACGTAGCGACCGTTGCGCTTGTAGACGATCTCGGCCTTTTCGTGCGTGTGCAGGTGATAGAGTTTCAGCGAGCGCGTCTCGGCGCTGGCGCCGGTGGCTGCCGCAGCAACAAAACCAAAAGCGACAATCACCGCTGCCAGCCATCTCGGCCAGACGCTCAAATGATGATGACGCCCGTTTGTGAGTCGTTCGATTCTGTTCAAATCAAAAGGCCTTGCAGGCTGCCGTTTGTCCCCGGATTTGCCCAAACGGACGTGTGGTTTTCACATCCGAATATCGATCCTAATGGTTAATCGTCGCTTATTGAAGCCGAAATGCGGTAACACCATGGCGATATCCCGTCAAAAATTGTTCACAAGGTTTCTTGGTAAACCGCTGGTTTAGATCAGGATTCCGGCTTCGGCCGAACACGATCTGTTACCGTTAGCGTTAATGCGTGAACAAAGCTGTCCAGAGGCATGCCATATTCCGGCCGAAACCGCGACCGAGGCCAATCCTGCCATTGCAAGCTGGTCCCGGCCTTGCGTCGGGGCACGTGATCCTGGTCCCGGAAGGGGTCAAGCGCTCCCAAGGTGTTGAGATTAAGGTCAGGCCGAGCCGGAGCCGAGGACGGGCGCAAGACGACCAACAAGGGGGTTCCGAGAACCGGCGGGGAGCGTGCTTTTCGTACCTGAGCGCCGGCCTACGCCGGCGGTAGCTCCAGGTGCCACGATCCTCATCATGTGCTTCGGCCGGCCAAGGCCGGAAGCGCGGCAAGCCGCCGCTTGCAGGCCGGCCTCGCCTGAAGATCAACGCACCTCAGGAAGCGAGGCGGTCGACACGGCCCGTCTCCGGGTCGATGCCGTATTCCTTGAGCTTGCGGTAGAGTGTCGAGCGTCCGATGCCGAGGCGGCGCGCGACTTCGCTCATCTGGCCGTTGTAATGGTCGATGGCGAGCTTGATCATCTCGAGTTCGACATCGGCCAGCGCGCGCACATTGCCCCGTTCGTCGAGCGCCCGCAGCGTGCCGAATCTAGGCTGAAGCAGGGCCGGCCGGTCCGGCTCGGCGGCTGGAGCGGCATCGCCGGCCAGGCCCTCCTCATCGGGGAACTCCGGAGGCGATGACAGGCGAGGTGCCGCTTCGTCCATTTCGAGATTCACGGTGCCTTCCACCTGCGCGCGAATCTGCGGAAAATCATCGACATCGAGCACGTCGCCTTCACACAGCACCGAGGCGCGGAAGACGGCGTTTTCCAGCTGCCTTATGTTGCCGGGCCAGTCATAGGCCTCCAGCACGGCAAGGGCCGCTGGCGAAATGCCTTGCAGGCGACGGCGCGGGTCGGCGGGCGCCACCCGCTCCATGAAATGCGTCACCAGATGCGGAATGTCGTCGCGGCGGTCACGCAGCGGCGGCACGAAGATCGGGTAGACGTTGAGCCGATAGAACAGGTCCTCGCGGAACTTGCCGTCCTTGACCTGCTGCAGGAGGTTGCGATGCGTCGCCGAGATCAGCCTGATGTCGACCTTGACGGTCGAGCGGCCGCCGACCGGGTCGACCTCGCCCTCCTGCACGGCGCGCAGCAGCTTGACCTGCACGTCGAGCGGCAGGTCGCCGATCTCGTCGAGGAACAGCGTCCCGGAATGCGCTTCGACGAACTTGCCGGTGTGCTTGTCAGTGGCGCCGGTGAAGGAGCCCCTCTCGTGGCCGAATAGGATCGATTCTACCAGATTGTCGGGAATGGCGCCGCAATTGACGGTGACGAAGGGTTTCGAGCGGCGGTCGCCGCTGCCCTGAATGGCGCGCGCCACCAGTTCCTTGCCGACGCCGGATTCGCCTTCGATCAGGATCGGGATGTTGGATCCGGCCGCTTTCTGGCCGAGGCGGATCACCCTGTCCATGGCCGGGCTGTGGGTGATCATGTCCCTGAACGTCAGCAATCCGCCCCGCTTGCGCGACGTGCGCTTGACCTCGCCCTCGACCGCCTCGACCTTGAGCGCATTGGCGATCGAGGCCTGAAGCCTGTCGGGTGACGCCGGCTTGACGACGAAATCGAAGGCGCCGTGGCGCATCGCCGACACCACGGTTTCGATGCCGCCCTGGGCGGTCTGCACGATGACCGGGACGGTGATGTCACGTTCGCGCATTGCCTTCAGCACGCCGATGCCGTCGAGACCGGGCATGACCAGGTCCAGGATCACGACCGCGATGTCGCGGGCGCCGGGCCCGTCGAGAACGTCGAGGCCGGCCTCGCCGCCCTCGACGACGATTGCCGTGTGGCCGAACCGCGTCACCGCCGCCTCGAGCAGCCGGCGCTGCACGGGATCGTCATCGACTATGAGTATGGAACCTGTCATGACTGTCTTGAACTGCCCGAGCCCGAAATCCCCATGGATCATCTTGGCACAGGGTTCTAAATAAGGTTTCAAAAAACCCGGTGAACGAATTCCTTACGATTTGACCGGCTTGCCTGATCCCCTTGATTCTGAGCTCATAATTCACAGAAGGTATGGTCGATGCGCATGATGTTTGGCCGGCGGCTTGCGGCACCGGCGTCCGGTCAGGGCGCGGCCGAACTCGGCGATCTGCCGGAATGGAACCTTGCCGACCTCTACGCCGGCATGGAAGCCCCGGAACTGAAGCGTGACATCGCAAAAGCAGCCGCCGACGCGATCGCTTTCGAGACCCGCTGGAAGGGCACGCTCGCCGCCGAGGCCGGGCGCGGCGGCGCCGGCAAGCTGGGCGAGGCGCTGCTCGCCTACGAGGCGCTGGAGGAGTTGATCGGCCGCATCGTCTCCTATGCCGGCCTGGTCTATGCCGGCAACACCGCCGACCCGCAGCGTGCGAAGCTCTATGGCGACATCCAGGAGAAGATGACCGATGCCAGCGCGCATCTCCTGTTCTTCGCGCTCGAACTGAACCTGATCGACGACGACGCGATCGAAAGCGCGCTCACCAGTGATCCGGCTTTCGGCCATTACCGGCCCTGGGTGCTCGACCTCAGAATGGACAAGCCCTACCAGCTCGAGGACCGCGTCGAGCAGCTTTTCCACGAAAAGTCGATCACCGGGCGCGGCGCCTGGAACCGCCTGTTCGACGAGACGATGACCGACCTTCGCTTCGACGTCGACGGCGAGGACCTGACGCTGGAGCCGGCCCTCAATCGCCTGCAGGATGCCGATGGCGAAGTACGCCGCCGCGCCTCCGAGGCGCTGGCCGCGACCTTCCGCAAGAATTTGCGCACCTTCACCCTGATCACCAACACGCTGGCCAAGGACAAGGAAATCTCGGACCGCTGGCGCGGCTTCGAGGACATCGCCGATTCCCGCCATCTCGCCAACCGCGTCGAGCGCGGCGTCGTCGACGCGCTCGCCACCGCGGTGCGCGAGGCCTATCCGCGCCTGTCGCATCGCTACTACGCGATGAAGGCGCGCTGGCTCGGCATGGACGTGATGAACCATTGGGACCGCAACGCGCCGCTGCCGGAAACGCCGCAATCAGTGATCGGCTGGGACGAAGCGCGCAACACCGTGCTGTCCGCCTATCAGCGCTTCTCGCCCGAGATGGCCGAGATCGCGCGCACCTTCTTCGACCGCAACTGGATCGACGCGCCGGTGCGCCCGGGCAAGTCGCCAGGCGCCTTCGCCCATCCGACCGTGCCGTCGGCCCACCCCTATGTTCTGCTCAACTACATGGGCAAGCCGCGCGACGTGATGACGCTGGCGCATGAACTCGGCCACGGCGTGCATCAGGTGCTGGCCGCAGGCCAGGGTGCGCTGATGGCCTCGACGCCGCTGACGCTGGCCGAGACGGCGTCGGTCTTCGGAGAAATGCTGACCTTCCGCTCGCTGCTCGAGCGGACCACCGACCGGCGCGAGCGCAAGGCCATGCTCGCCCAGAAGGTCGAGGACATGATCAACACCGTGGTGCGCCAGATCGCCTTCTACGAATTCGAGCGCAAAGTACATGCCGAGCGCCGCAACGGCGAACTGACATCCGACAGGCTCGGCCAGTTCTGGCTGGAAGTGCAGGCCGAAAGCCTCGGCCCGGCGATCAAGTTGCGCGACGGTTACGAGGTGTTCTGGACCTACATCCCGCACTTCATCCATTCGCCGTTCTACGTCTATGCCTATGCGTTTGGCGACTGCCTGGTGAACTCGCTCTACGCCGTCTACCAGAATGCCGAGCGCGGTTTTCAGGACAAGTATTTCGAGATGCTGCGCGCCGGCGGCACCAAGCATCATTCGCAACTTCTGGCGCCCTTCGGCCTCGACGCCACCGACCCCGCCTTCTGGCAGATCGGGCTCGGCGTCATCAGCGGCCTGATCGATGAACTGGAAACGCTCGACGGCTGAGACGCCTCTCGCTTGCAAAGAACAGTTTAGCCGGTATGCATGTTGGGACGGCACTGTTCTTTCGCTAAATATTTGTTCTTGAAGAACTCTAGGCGGAAGTTTTTCCCATAGCTTTCCACAAGCTCTATGATAGCCTTCGCGGCAAGCTCAGCCGGAGCCTACGCGGATCGGCGAGGGAAAATCTCAGCCGGCCGTGACGCTCAGGCGAACGCGACAACGGCCGTTGGCCATGGGCTGGAGAACCCGATCGCCGACAGCTCGAACCGAAGCCGGCTGTTCTGCGAACCCGCGGAACCATCACCGAGTAGTCCATCGCCGAAGGTCATGACCCACGGCAGACGGATCTGACTGGAGAGAGACAATGGGCACTTTTTTCTACGTGGTCCTGGCGTTCCTTGTAGGCGTTCTGGTTGGCTGGTTCATCTGGGGTCGCCTGCGTGGTGAGCTCGACAGCTTGCGCGGCGATCTCGACCGCACCCGCGGCGAGCGCGACAGGCTGCGTGCCGACGGCGACCGCCTGACCGGCGAACTCAATGCATGCGGCAAGACCCGCGCCGACCTCGAGCGCCAGTTGCGCGAGGCGCAGACGGGTGGAGCAAAGGCGTCAAGTCAGCCGCCGGCCGCCCTGATGTCAACGCCGGCGGCCGCCAAACCCGCTCCGGCGGCGGCCAAGGCTGCGCCTGCCAAACCCGCCGCGAAGGCTGCACCGGCGAAGGCCACCGCCGCCAAGTCGGCTGCTCCGAAGCCCGCGGCCGCCAAACCCGCCGCCAGCAAAACCGCGGCCTCCGCCGCTTCCTCGGCAAAGAGTTCGGCCGCGCCCAAGCCGGCAGCCACCAAGAAGGCCGCACCGGCGGCAGCCAAGCCTGCGGCCGGCAAATCGGACAATCTGCGCCGGCTGATCGGTATCGGCCCGGTCAACGAGAAGCTGCTCAAGGCGCAGGGCGTCACCACCTTCGCCCAGATTGCCGCCTGGACCGCGGCCGACATCAAGCGGATCGAGGACGTGATGAATTTCGACGGCCGCATCGCCCGCGAACGCTGGATCGACCAAGCCAAGCTGCTCGCCGCCGGCGACGAGAAGGAATTCGCCAAGCAGTTTCCGACAGCCGGAACCGCCAGCAACACCTGAGCGCCAGAGGCAGACCATCAAGTCGGCGGGCCACAGGCCCCGCCGACTTCTTTTTTTTTTCGCAGGCAAGCCCGCCACGAGGTCGGCTTTGAGGGGCAAGGTGCCGTTCCCTCGATTGCACGCGAGCGGCCCCCCATATAGAGCGATCGACGGCTTCATCGATCCTGGTCCCCATGTCCCTGCCCGCCGCCATCTTCCGCAACGACGAAAGCGCGCGTCAGCTCGTGTTCGACCGGCCGGCCGATATCATCGTGGCGCATGAGGCCCGGGATTTCGGGCCGGCGCTGGAAGCAGCGCAGGCCGCGCATGACGCCGGCAAATGGCTGGCCGGTTATTTCTCCTACGAGGCCGGCTATCTGCTGGAAACGAAACTGGTTCCCTTGCTGCCGCCGGGACGTCGCACGCCGCTGATCTGCCTCGGTGTCTTCGATGCTCCGGTCGAAGACGCGGTGCCGCCGCGCGATGCGGCAACCCCGAACGGCCCGATCTTCGATGCGCGGGCGGCCTGGTCCTTCGAGGATTATGAGAAACGCTTTTCACGACTGCACCAGCACATCAGGCAAGGCGATTGCTACCAGGGCAACCTGACCTTTCCGGTGCAGGCGCAGTGGTCGGGCGACCCGCTTACCGCCTTCGATGCGCTGACCGAACGCCAGCCGGTGAAGTATGGCGCGCTGGTGGCGCTGGGCGATCCGATCGTGCTGTCGCGCTCGCCCGAACTGTTCTTCGAGATCAATGCGGCCGGGATGATCGAGACACATCCGATGAAGGGCACGGCCCCGCGCGGCGCGACCAAAACCGAGGACGAGCGGCAGAAAACCTTCCTGCGCAATGACGAGAAGAACCAGGCCGAGAACCGGATGATCGTCGATCTCCTGCGCAACGACATCTCACTGATCAGCGAGGTCGGCACGCTGGAAGTGCCGGAACTGTTCCGCATCGAGAGCTACCCCACCGTCCACCAGATGGTGAGCGACGTCAGGGCGAAGCTGCTGCCGGGCCTTACCATCCGCCAGGTGTTTGCAGCACTGTTTCCCTGCGGCTCGATCACCGGCGCACCGAAGATCCGCGCCATGGAGATCCTGCACGATCTGGAGGGCACGCCGCGCGACGTCTATTGCGGTGCCATCGGCTGGATCGCACCCGGGGGCACGATGCGCTTTTCCGTGGCGATCCGCACCATCTCGCTCTTTGCCAGTGGCGAGGCCGTCTACAATGTCGGCGGCGGCATCGTCTTCGATTCGACGCCTGGGGAGGAGTATCAGGAGTGTCTGCTCAAAGCCCGCTTCGCGACGGGGACACCGCCGATTTCGAGCTGATCGAGACGATGCGCTGGCAGCCCGAGGCGGGCTTCCTGCGCTTCGATCGCCACCTTGCGCGCCTCTATGGCTCGGCGCAGGAGCTTGGCTTTGCCTGCGATCCACAGAAGATAGGCGCCGTGCTTGGCAAGGCGGTCGACGGCGCCCGAACAGCCATGCGCGCGCGGCTCGCCTTGGCGCGCAACGGCGACGCGACGGCCTCGGCACAGCCCTACGAACCGCTCGCCGCCGACAAGGTCTGGATATTGCGGCTCGCGCGGACGCGGCTCGATTCGCAAAACACGCTGCTGCGCCACAAGACCAGCCGGCGCCAGCTCTACACCCATGCCCGTTCCGAGTATCTCGTCACCCAGGCCGACGAGGTGCTGCTGGCCAATGAGCGCGGCGAAATCTGCGAAGGCACCATCACCAATGTCTTCGCCGATTTCGGCAACGGCGTGCTGGCTACGCCCCGGCTCGATTGCGGCCTGCTGCCTGGCGTACTGCGCGCCGAGCTTCTGGACGAAGGCCGGGCGGGAGAAGCGATCTACAGCTACGACGATCTGAAGTCGGCCAAGGCACTCTTCGTCGGCAATTCGCTGCGCGGCCTGATACCCGCGAAGCTTGTGTGAACCAGGAAAGCGCCATGTTCGTCGTTTCGCTGAACTACAAGGTTCCTCTGGCCGAGATCGACCGACTGCAGCCAGCGCATGTCGAATGGCTGAAGGCCTGCTACGCCGAGGGCATCTTCATCGCTTCCGGGCCGAAGACGCCGCGGACCGGCGGCATCATCATCGCGCAATGCCCGCGCGAGATCCTCGACGCCAGGCTGGCTGCCGACCCCTTCGCCAAGACCGGCGCCGCGGACTACGAGGTCACCGAATTCCTGGCCAGGATGACCGCCGCCGGTCTCGACGCTTTCAAGGACGCATGAGCTTGGTCGAGGCCCTGCCCACCCA
>NZ_PNOT02000081.1 GCF_002879535.1 Mesorhizobium intechi | reverse complement strand
TCATCGGCCGGCCGCTCGAATTCTATTTCGGTATGCGCGGACGCGAGCGCGACGCCCGCGTCCACGAACTGCTCGACGAGATCGAGATGGGCAAGGGCTTCATCGACCGGTATCCTGCTGAGCTTTCAGGCGGGCAAAAGCAGAGAGTCTGCATCGCCCGCGCCCTAGCTGCAAAGCCGAAGCTCATCATCTGCGACGAAGTAACGAGCGCTCTCGACCCGCTAGTGGCTGACGGAATCCTAAAACTGTTGCTTCGTCTGCAGAAGATTGAGGACGTGGCCTACCTCTTCATCACGCACGACCTCGCGACTGTGAAGGCTATAGCCGACTCGATCGCGGTAATGTATCGCGGAGAGGTGGTCCGCTACGGCTCGAAGACGCAGGTGCTGACGCCCCCGTTCGACGCCTATACCGACCTTCTGCTCTCTTCCGTGCCTGAAATGGAAGTCGGGTGGTTGGAGCACGCGATTGACGGGCGCCGCATGGAGAGCGCGGGGAATTGAGTTCAACGCAGGTTGAGGATGGCAAGCTCGAAATCGTTCCGGTAGGCTGCAACTCCTTGGGATGCCAGCACAGCTTGATTTGTCGACGAGCGACGCTCGACGAGGAGCAGTGAGTGGCGTATCACAGTACTTCGATGTCTACGAGGAGCGAAATGCTGATACCAGTGCGAGGGCGTCGACACCTGTTGTTGAGCCAATCACAGGCTTCGGCGTAGAGGATATCGTGCTCATTGAGCAAACACATCGCAGTCGCCGGGCTCTTCTGAGCATCAATGAAGCGACGACACGACACCGAACGTCACACAATAAAGACTGACGTTGGTGAGAAAGACTGACGTTGGTGAGCGCTGAGACAGCTTGACTCGCGCAGGACTGGGAGCCGACGCGACGCCGCCTTCGGTCCGCCTGATGCTCGGACAATATTGCTTTTTCAACGCTTTCGCTTGATCAGTCCGCCCTTCAAAGAAGGCTCGGCTCTAATCGCAACCCGAGGAAATTACCCAAGTCAGTGGCATCGCAGCTTTGGGCGATAACGAGGAAGATCGGAAGATCGACAAAGTCCATATCTCGGCTAACGTCGAGGGCGACCGCTGCGGCGGACCTGAGTCGGCCTCTCCGCGATGTTACCCAGACGCCCGCCCTGTTCGAGGGCTTAGGGCCAAACGAGTCCTCGCCGACGAACCAAACTCGCAAGGTCCTCCATGGTCACCGAGATGGAGCCGAGGCTATATCCCGTGCAATCAGAGCCATGACATTCTGATCCCAACGACTTGGAAGCATACACAGAGCGCGAGCTCATTGAGGGATGCACCACAGGCTACCAAACGAGAGACGACGCCCATTCCCTCAACCAACTCGCCTGCAGCATGGTATGGATCAGAATGCCTAGTAATGCAGGCAGCATACCTAAGTTATCGAACGGGGCTGTTGATGCGCAGAAGGTCCTCCGACAATGGGCATTTTATGCATTTTGGGCGAAAATTCGCACATTCGCTGCGTACGCTACAATAGATTCACGCCAAGAGGCCCATCGACGCTGGTACGCTGACCGAATTGAGGCGGAACAATCGGCCGCCAGGGAACAGCAAGTGAGGAGCATCCAATGTCGCAGGAACTCGACTATCTTAGCGGCCGCGTTGCTGCGGGCCGGCTGAGCAGACGTGAATTTCTCGGTCGTGCGACGGCGCTCGGCGTCAGTGCTGCCTTGGCTAACTCGCTTCTTGCCGGCGCCGCGAAGGCGCAAACGCCGCGAAAGGGCGGCTTCCTGAAAGCCGGGGTCTCGGGCGGTGCATCCACAGACAGTCTCGACCCGGCCTCGTTCCCTGCTACAGTTCCCATCCTGTTCGGGAAATCTTGGGGCGAGTTGCTGATGGAAATGACCCCCAACGGCGGCATCGAATACCGTATCGCGGAACAAATAGACTCGTCCAAGGATGCCAAGACCTGGACCATGAAAATCCGCAAAGGAATTCAGTTCCACAATGGCAAGGACGTCACACCACAGGACGTGGTGGAAACGCTCGAGCGCCATTCGGACGAGAAATCGAAATCCGCCGCGCTTGGCCTTATGAAGGGCATACAGTCGCTCAAGGTTGATGGCAGTAACGTCGTGGTCGCGCTCAAAGAGCCGAACGTTGATCTTCCGTATCTCTTGACCGATTATCACCTGGTCATCCAGCCCAACGGTGGCAAGGACAATCCTGCCGCTGGGATCGGAGCCGGCCCCTACAAGGTAACCGTCAACGAACCGGGCGTTCGGCACGGCGGCGAAAAGTTCAAGGATTACTGGCAAGGCGACAAGCTCGGCCATGCCGATCAGGTCGAGATCGTCGTCATCAACGATCCCACCGCGCGCATTGCGGCCCTGCAAAGCAACCAGGTTCACATCATCAATGACCTCGGACCGAAGGTCGTCGACCTGCTCAAACAAATCCCCGGCGTGACCGTTCAGAACGCTTCGGGCCGCGGCTACTCTTACTTCAATATGTTCTGCGACACCGCTCCTTTCGACAACAATGATCTAAGAATGGCCCTGAAGCTCGCGATGGACCGCGAGGAAATGCTGGACAAGATTCTGCGGGGCTACGGCACGCTTGGCAACGACTTTCCGATCAATCCCTCGTATCAGCTCTTCCCCGAGGACATTGAACAGCGTACCTTCGATCCGGACAAGGCCAAGTTCCACTACAAAAAGTCGGGCCACAGCGGGCCGATTCTGCTCAGGACTTCCGACGCGGCCTTCGCCGGCGCCGTCGATGCCGCTCAGCTCTACCAGCAAAGCTGCGCCAAGGCCGGTATCCCCGTAGAGGTCAAGCGGGAGCCAAGTGACGGCTACTGGTCGGAGGTCTGGCTAAAGCAGCCCTTCTCGACTGGCGCTTGGAATGGTCGTCCGACGCAAGACCAGATATACTCGACGGCCTATTTGTCGACTGCCGCATGGAACGATACGCATTTCTTCAACGAGAAGTTTGACAAGCTTCTCGTCCAGGCGCGCGCCGAGTTTGACCAGGACAAGCGCAAGAACCTCTATCGCGAGATGGCCGTCATCGTTCGGGACGAGGGCGGGACGATCGCCCCCACCTTCTACCAGTACATCGACGCGACGGGGCCGGGCGTAAAGGGGTTCGTGAAGAGTTCTATGCGGGAATTGGGCAACGACTACGCATTAGTTCACTGCTGGCTCGAAGCATAAAGGGAGTCACTACGAACCGCCGTTCCGGCCGCCTACGCATAGGGCTGGGCATTCTCGGTCATCGCCATTGTCGTGCTGAACCGGGGGGGGGGCGCAGTTCCTTCCCGGCGGCGGCGCACAGTGGCTACATGAGGGGTTGTGTGGCCAACCTGTACGGCGGCCGTGCCCACAGCAGCAGGCTGGCAATTCGAAAGTAAGAGAGATTGCCTCTATGAACGATGTCAGCCTTCCTCCTGCGAGACCGCAAAGCTTGATCTATCCGGTTTAGACTTGGACGCTCTATGGCGTGCATCTTGTGTTGGACAGCCTGTATCCAATCTGTCCTCGACCACCGCCGATGATCAGATAAAATAGCATCGTTACAGTATCCAATGCCGCGTCGAGGCATGTAGAATGCAAATTCGAGAAAGATGCGCAGATGACACTTGATGTCCCACATACTAAAACTGACACCGTAGCGCGCGATATTGGCTACGTAACTATGCAAGACGGAATGCGCGTCGCGTACATCTGTTATCGCCGCAAGTCAGGCCGCCATCCGACCGTTTTCCTCTATTCACCATATGACGCAAGCGCAACTCCTTTCGAAGTTGCAAAGCCGTTTCTAGATGCTGGCTACGCCTTTGTGGGGGCCAACTTCCCTGCGACCGGTTGTTCGGAAGGTGTCTTAGAAACATGGTTCGACCGGAAAGAGGGAATCTATGGTGCGGAAGTTGTCGAATGGATTGCTAAACAGCCTTGGAGTAATGGCGATGTTGGGATGGTTGGCAATTCATCTGCGGCGTCAGTTCAAATGTGGGTCGCGGCAGAACAGCCGCCTCATTTGAGGGCCATTGTAGCGTCTGGCATGTTCGACGCCTATGAGTGGATTTACCAAGGCGGAATGCTACAACTCTATTGCTTAAAATGGGCTTTTACGAGTCAGTTCATCGCACAGGCCAGCGGAGTGAGTGACCGGATAAAAGCGGGCGATACTGAGTGTTCTGCGATTTGTGGGAGCGACCGACAGGTGGTCAAAAATTCATTCTACGACGAAATACGAAGACATCCACTAAATGATGAATGGTGGGACTCGATCTATTTGGCGTGCAAAGAGGTGGCCGGCAAGATCCGAGTACCCACTATGCTTATTGGTGCGTGGCAGGACCGTTATGCCGTCAGGGAAAGCGCTCGCATATTTAGTCAGTTGATGCCGAACGTGGAGCACAAGAAGCTTGTCCTGATGAACGGCGATCACGGAGGAACCGGGGCACTTGGGCCACAAGCTCCTAGGCTTGTGGACGAAGAACGAATGAAATTCCTCGACCGTTGGGTGAAGGGCGTTAAGAATGGAATTGAAGACGAGCCTGCAGTAACTGTTTACTGGGAAGCCTGGGAGCCCGAAGGAGATCCCAAGAAGCAGGTTGCGGGGTGGGCTACACATCACAAGGCTTGGCCAGAACCGACTGTGGAGCGTCGCCCTTACTATCTAACGGCCGATGCCAGGATATCGGCTGACAGACCCGGTGCTAGCCCCAACGAGGGCTCGCGCGCCTATCTATATCCCACCGGGGCAGAGCTCTACGGAACCAATGAGCAATTCGCGGCAAAGCCATATCAGGAAGGGGTGTTGAACTACCGGACCGAGGTAGCCGCCTCGGATGTTACACTGCTTGGAAGCCCGCAAGTAACCCTTTATCTCAGCATTGATGAAGGAGATGACACAGACCTGGAATTGACATTGAAGGATGTCGACGCTGACGGCAATGCACTCTTCCTCCAGGCAGATCAACTGCGCGCGTCACTTCGCGCAATCGATGAACAGCGGACCTCTTCGGACGAAATAGTCCATCTATTCCGCAAAAGCGAGAAGCTCGAACCCGGTAATATTTATGACATCCGAATGTCGATCTCGCCGATAGGTCACGTAATCCGAAAAGGGCACTGCCTTGAGCTAACCATCGGCGCTCCCAGTCCTATCATCAAGCAAGCCATCGGCAGCTTTCCAATCGGCGTCGCATCTATTAACAGCGTCTATCACTCGGAGAAGTATCCTTCGAAAATCGTTCTTCCCATCATTCCGGAGGCAAAAGCGCAAGCACCGGCACCCGAGTGGGGCACGCAACGAGCCCAGCCTTGCCGAAAAGGAACTGAATTTGAGCCCGGCGGGCTGCCGACTGGTTGAACTTCAGCGCGGCGCCAACCGGGAACCACTCACTCCAACAGATACAGTTCGCACGGACTGATTGGGAAAGTTCAATGGCATCGCGTTCGGGACAATCAGGCGGTCGTGTCGACGGCGATGGATCGCTTGCGGCCTTGACCTTTGCCAGGTCGAAGCCCGAATTCCGAAACCCGCCGCTTTCCGGGTTTGCCGACTGGCCGTTGGTGACACCGGCCGTCGGGCTCGACGCCCGACCGCGAGGCATTGCGGGCCCTCACTACGAGTTCGTTGCTGATAGGGGGCAGCAGGCCCTCGTCGCGCGAGTCCGGGCCGGAGGTCGTGCGTAGGGCGGGAACTCTGCGCGGTGGTGCGTTATGGGCGACCCCATTTTCATGTTACAGTCAACGCGAGCGAAAATGGCACTTGAGCTCTCGAGTCGGATTCGACCGGCGCAGGGAACCAGTTGCTGGTGACTGCGGTATGGAACGGAGTGTTCCCTCCTCGACGTCAACCGCACGCCCGTACGGATGCACATCCAGGAGTCGGGCCAGAAAGTCAGTATCCAGGGCCGCCCGGAAAAAGCAGTCGAGGCGTTTGCTGCGACGCTTTGTGAGGAGACGTACTGCACCACCGCAGACCGGTTAGAATATGAGCGCAACGAATAAAATCTCCGGCAACGGACCCGCGCAGTCAAGTCTCACGGCTCCGGAAACTCGCCGAAGACTTCTCGAACACCAGCCGACCTCCGATCCATCTGAGCTCCCTCACTCACCTGAAATGCGAGGAGTTGGCCTCATCTCGAAGCGAGATGGGGTCGGTACACACAATGCATTTGACTGGAGAAGTTCATCCCTGGAAGCTTTCCAGCGATAGAACAAACTACGCGGAACCGCGCATCTAGGATGCCCCCGAGAGCCGGCGGCGCAGATGTGGTTCGAGCTGGCAGACCCGAGGCGCGGGTCTGCTCATTTTGGTGCAGGAGACAAGAATGCGCAGCGTCGATGATTTCCGGGGTATTCATGATGAGGCTATCGCTTGGCGCCATCACCTCCACCAGAACCCGGAACTCGGATACAACGTGCACAACACCGCCCGCTTCGTCGCCGAAAAACTTGCTTCCTTCGGGATAAACCATATCGAGAAGGGCATCGCCGAGACCGGTGTCGTCGCGGTGATCCGAGGTGCAGGCGGGGACGGACCGACGATTGGCCTGCGTGCGGATATGGACGCACTGCCGATCGTCGAGGCTACCGGCAAGCCCTGGACTTCGCAGATCGAGGGGAAGATGCATGCCTGCGGTCATGACGGCCACACCGCCATGCTGCTGGGTGCCGCTAAGCATCTCGCCGCCACTCGGAACTTCAAAGGTTCGGTGGCGCTCATTTTCCAGCCCGCAGAGGAAGACGGGCAGGGCGCCGGCCGAATGGTGCAAGAAGGCTTGATGGACAGGTTCAATATCTCCCAAGTCTTCGGTATGCACAACATGCCATGCATTGACGTGGGCAGGTTTGGTATTCGCGACGGATCGATTATGGCGGCCCTCGACGAATTTGACATCACTGTCACGGGCCGGTGCGGACACGCGGCAACGCCTCATTTTACCATAGATCCGGTGGTAGTCGGAGCACAGATAATCACGGCGCTCCAGACCTTGGTTTCCCGAAACCTCGATCCGACGGAAGCGCTCGTTGTGTCAGTGCCGAAATTCACCGGAAGTGAATCCTACCACATCATACCTGACTCCGTGACGCTGGGCGGAACCGTTAGGAGCCTATCGCCAGCATTGCGTGATTTTGCGGAAAAACAAATCAAGGTCTGCGCTGAAAATATCGCGGCAGCTTTCGGGGCTAAAGTGGAATATCGGCATAGGCGTCTCGAGCCGTTGACGTTCAACCACACAGCATCGACCGAATTGGCCGCCGCAGCCGCGCGGGCTCTTGTGGGGCGGGAGGCGGTCAACGAACAGGTCAAGCCGGTGATGGTCTCGGAGGATTTCTCTTACATGTTGCAGGCGCGACCTGGCGCGTTCTTATTCCTCGGCAACGGACCTACCGCGGGTTTACACAATCCGACCTACGATTTTGATGACAATGCAATCCCTTACGGGATCGGCTACTGGGTCTACTTGGTGGAAGGCGGCTTGGCCGGTTAGTGCTGCTTAGTCTCCTAAACTCTGCCCGCGCGCCCATCAGATAGGTACGCAGCGTTGCTAGCTTACTGGCCGCGCCGTCATGAGGCATGACAATCCGGACCGTCGTCTAACTGAGCAATCCTGAGTGTTTGCCGAGCAAGAAGCCGGTCCCTCCACGCACCTGGCGAGTATAGTCAGTGTGCGACCGGAAACCGGATCATGGTTTGCGAGCCCATGGGCTGCCGTTCGACCTACTCAAACCAGAGCACAGTACCGTTCCCCCATAGCTCAGGGACGTTGAGTACGTTGGCGGTAACATGCGTCTATTTCGACCTATCGAGATCCGATGCCAGAAGCCAGCATTAAGCTGGCCTATAGCACAACAACATCCTTGGCGTGTGGGCAACTTTATCCCGCGACCCGATGCGACGCGCGCCAGCGACCAGAAGCCCTCCAAGATTGCGCGGTCTAGTCTCAGGCCTTGAGGAGCTCTTTTGCGACCAGCTCCTCCACGGCACGCCACTCGCCCCTCACGCGGCTGCGCCCCGCGTCATAGAATGGCCGCAGAGAAGCTATGGCGGAATAGCGTTCGCCAGCGATCTCGATTTCGAATGACCCTCCGGACAGCCAATCAGCCGTCACCCCTTCTTCTGCCGTGAGATACCCCATCCCAATACCACAGCCCACAGTGTGGCCAAAACCAGCTGAGCGAAGGTAACCGACAAGGCTGCCGTTACGCCAGACAGGCTCGGTTCCGAACATCAACGATTTGGCATTTGGGACAGCGAGCTGGACCAGCCGCCGGCGCAGAGGTTTGCCCCGCTGGGCCTCCAGTGCAGCGCGTCCAATGAAATTATCAGGCTTGTCCCAGGCAACCGTGAAGCCCAGTCCCGATTCCAATGGAGTGTCCTCATCACCAACATCTGCACCCCAGTCACGGTAGCCCGCTTCCAGGCGCAGCGTGTTGAGAGCAACATATCCGGCGTGGCCTAGGCCGAGATCGGCGCCGGCTGCCACCAGAGCGTCGTAGACCCCTAGTGTTTGTTCGGTCGGGATGTGAAGTTCCCACCCCAACTCGCCGACAAAAGTCATCCGGAATGCGAGCGCTAGGCTATACCCGACCTCGATTTCACGAGCCGTTGCGAAGGGAAATGCCTCGTTCGAAAAGTCCGCAGGACTGACGCGCTGCAGTAACTCACGCGATCGCGGACCCATCACGGACAGGGTGGTATATCCGGATGAGACATCTGCAACCGAGACGTGGCCGGCTCCCTTGGCATGCAACCGCAGCCAGGAGAGATCACGGGTGCGTTGGATTGCTGCTGTTACGACAAGAAATTCCTCCTCACCTATGCGTGCGATGGTGACATCGGACTCCATACCGCCACGTTCATTGAGCCAGGGTGTATAGACGATGCGGCCGACCGCTACGTTCACATCGTTTGTGGACAAGCGCTGTAGCAGCGCAAGGGCATTCGGCCCCTGTACCAAAAGGTGCGCGAAGGAGGTTTGGTCGAACAGAGTGACGCCCGCGCGGGTGGCCTTATGCTCCGCGCCGCTCCGCTCGAACCATTCGTCCCGGCCGAAAGTTGCCTGGTTTTCTTTTGATGATCCAGGCGCACCAAACCATTGGACGCGTTCCCACCCGGCGCTTTCACCGAAATTCGCGCCGACTGCGGAAAGGCGGTCGTGCAGGGGGGACACGCGAACGTTGCGTGCCGTCTTGGCTGACTTATGCGGCAGATGAAGTGCCCAGAGGTTGCCGACCGCCTCCACCGTGCGGTCGTACAGATACCGCCTGTTCCGCTGGAAGGGCATTGATCGACGGACGTCCATTTCCCAGCAGTCTCCAGCCGGCAAGCCTGTCGACATCCATTCTGCCATGACCTTGCCCGCACCACCCGAGGATTCGATACCGCAGGAATTGAATCCAGAGGCGACATACAGACCTTGAATTTCAGGCGATGGCCCGAGGTGGAACCGGTTATCAGGCGTGAAGCTCTCAGGGCCGTTGAAATTCAGCTGAAGGCCGACATTTGCCAGGATAGGCATGCGCTCGATGGCCGCAGAGAGATATGGTTCGATGTGGTCGAAATCTTCGGGCAACGAATCGAAACTGAAATCCTGCGGTATGCCGTTCATGCCCCAAGGTTTGCCATTAGTCTCGAAGAACCCCACGAGCAGTTTGCCGGCGTCCGCTTTTGCATAGACGCGCGCGTCCATATCGCGGATCGTCGGCAGATCATGGGGTAGTTCGGGAATTGCCTCAGTGACAACATAGAAATGCTCGGCCGCCTGCAACGGCACCGACCAGTTAAGTTCAGCAGCCACATTCCGCGTCCACAGGCCGGTGCAGATGACCGCGTGTTCAGCACGGACCGTTCCCTGACTGGTTTCCACGCCGACAAAACGGCCCTTCTCGACGAGGATGCGTGTAACAGGTGTCCGCTCGAGGATCGTTGCTCCACCCTGCCTCGCCCCAGTTGCGAAAGCACGGGCGGTATCGATAGCGTTGGTCATCCCGTCGGAAGCGATCCATGCTGCTCCCAGGACATCACTGACTTCGAGCAATGGAACGCGGCGTTGGGCTTCCGCAGCGCTTATCATCTCCACGTCCAGGCCAAACGAGCGGCCCATCGAAGACCCGCGCTTAAGCTCTTCAAGGCGGTCCTGGGTCGCGGCGACAGTGATGGAGCCGGTTTGCCGAAAACCAGTTGCCTGACCGGTTAGATTTTCGAGGTCGCTGAACAGATCCGCAGAGTATTGAGCGAGCTTTGCCATGGTTTCGTTGGCGCGGAGTTGCGTCACCAGGCCCGCAGCATGCCATGTCGTGCCGCATGTCAGTTGGTCGCGCTCCAGAAGCAGAACGTCCCGGTGGCCGAGACGTGTCAGGTGAAAGGCTATCGAGAGGCCGATAATGCCGCCTCCGATGACAACGTATTCGACATGCGATGGTACTTTGCTGGCCATTTGAAACCTGTTGGAGCTTGGGCGAAAGCGCGAGCTAAGGCGGACTGGTTATGGCCAATAAAATATTGTCAGATATGCTCTGACTTCCGCTGATCTGCATGCCAGGAGTGCAGTATTTCTGCGCCGTGAGGCGGCCCCATGCAGCGTGACTCCAGCAGAATGCACTTGGGGTAAAACGTGGCGATGACTGGGCCGCCGCCGACCAGCGCTG
This sequence comes from Mesorhizobium intechi, assembly GCF_002879535.1. Classification (GTDB taxonomy): domain Bacteria; phylum Pseudomonadota; class Alphaproteobacteria; order Rhizobiales; family Rhizobiaceae; genus Mesorhizobium; species Mesorhizobium intechi. The sequence goes on along the minus strand of NZ_PNOT02000081.1, from coordinate 3,342 downwards.
CAATATAATCGTGATGGTGACTCTGGAGCGGAACGCGCCGAGATCGGCACCCGAGCGGTGGGTGTGCTCAGGGGAGTTGAAAAGATCGTAGGCGACCTTGGCCATCGTCTTCGGTAGTAAGCGCTACGCCTCGAGAAGCGCCTCCTAGCCGCCGCCAGGGGCAAGCGCTTTTCCTCCTGAGCCAGCACGTGCCGAGAGGGGTCGAAAGGAAACCGGCGCCCTCATAAATATCGGGACCTCGGGCAGCGGTTCCCAGCATGCCGGCTGCCCGCGCCGCCACGATTGTCGTAAACGCCGGAGCCCCGAAGACAAAATCCACATGGGCACGATGGTGCAGATGGCCCAGCGTCAGGTGACGTGGGCGTCTTTAGTCAAAGCCAACGGCATTCTTCAGCGCGCAATTTCTTGTGTGCAGGCCCCGGCATCTCGAAGCGAGATGATGCCGATATAAACACTGCATTTGACTGAGAATGCCTTGAGACAAATGCTCGCCTGAGCACCCGCAACACAAGCAAAACTGGGACGTGCGGGATGCCGCCGTGAGAATGGGCATCAAGATTTCCGGGCGCCGCCTGCGGTTGTCCTGGGCCGCACGAGCTTGGGCGAACTCAAGAGCGCACATGCTCAATTTCGAGAAGGACCATATGCATGAGCTACCAAAAACCTTTTCTGCGTGAGGAGTTCGACCGGCGCGTTCAGGACACGAAGAAGCGGATGCAAAAAGCTGGTCTTGATCTCCTCATCTGCCAGGATCCAGCCAATATGTACTGGCTTACGGGCTACGACAGTTGGTCCTTCTACACGCCGCAGGCAGTGCTAGTCCATGACAACGAGGATATGCCTCTTTGGTTCGGGCGACCGATCGACGCAAAATCGGCTACCGTTACAACAAACCTGCCGGCCGAGAACATCTTCGGATTCGCAGAGACTTTGGTTCACCATCCGGAAAATCATCCTTTCGATGATTTGTGCGGGCTCATCAATTCCAAAGGCTGGGGTTCCGACCGCATCGGCGTGGAGCTCGACACTCACTACTATACCGCGCGGGCCCATCAGCACCTCGTTAGAGGCCTCCCCAATGCGAAAATCTCGGACAGTCGGGAACTTGTGAACTGGGCGAGGCTCGTCAAGTCAGAAGCCGAGCTTGTCTATATGCGAGAGGCGGGCCGCATCATCAGCAGAACAATGCGAGAGGCGATTGCGAAGCTCAAGCCGGGAGTGCGCGACTTTGAGGTCGTAGGGGACATTTATCGCAATCAGATTTTGGGTGAGGGCAAGTTCGGCGACTACACGGGTCTGTGTCCCCTAATCCAGATTGGTGAGGGGACGAGCACATGCCACCTCACCTGGACGGGCCAGGCGATTCCCGAGTCAGCCCTGGTGGTGATGGAGCTTGGCGCGGCACGTCGCCACTATAACGCGCCCCTGACCCGCACAATTCACGTCGGACAGCCGCCACAAGAAATCTCGCGTCTGGCATCCGTGATCGTTGAAGGCGGCGACCTCGCACTCGAAGCGGCCAAGCCGGGCGTGGCCGTCGAAGAGGTAGCCGCCGTGTTCCAACGCACACTGAAACGGAATGGCTACAGCAAAGACAGCCGCGTCGGCTACTCAATCGGTGTTGGTTACCCGCCGGACTGGGGCGAACGCACTATCAGCATCCGCGCGGATGAAACAACGCTATTGCAGGAAGGAATGTGCTTCCACTTCCAATCCGGAGTGTGGCTCGACGATTTTGGCGCAGCGATCTCAGAACCTTTCGTGGTTACAGCGAAAGGTGGCCAGCGCTTCTGCGATGTGGAGCGCCGCTTGGTCATTATCGACTGATTATTAGCCCGTTAACTTTTCGAATAACGCTGACGGGCCCGGACTATGCGGCAATCGCCCAACACCGGTTTGTTACTCAACGAAATAGGAGATCAGCTTCTGCAAAAAAAGACGCTTCTACAAAGCTGAAAACGCCCATCCCGGGCTGCTGGATAACTCAACAAATAAGAAGGGAACGAGAAATGAAGATCAGACTTTCATACATTGCGGCTGGCTTAAGCCTTGCCGTCGCGCTTGCCGCTTTTCAGGCCTACGCAGGAGAACTAACCGACCGTATCGCCAGCGGCAAGTCCATCCGCATCGGCTTCGCGAACGAAGAGCCATTCGCCTTTCCGGACAGTAATGGTCACCCAGTAGGGTTTGTAAACGCGATTACTCTCGGCGTCCTTAAGCAGATGGGTTACGAAAATGTAGAAACCGTCGTGACAGATTGGGGCGGGCTTATACCAGGACTGCAGTCTGGACGGTTTGATATGGCTACGGGGGGTCTCTACATCCTTAAATCAAGGTGCCAAAGCGTTACATTTTCCGAGCCTTTGGCGAAAGTGACCGACGCGCTTATCGTTAAAGCTGGCAATCCTAAAGGGCTGCACAATTATGCAGATATCGCAGCCAAGGGCGCGACTATGGTGACCGGCATAGGATATAGCAATATAGAGCAAGCGAAAAAGGCAGGAGTTCCGGAAGCTCAAATCATGCAAGTGCCGGGACAGACAGAAATTCTTGCAGCTGTCGAGGCGGGACGAGCAGATGCCGGGGCATCGGGATACCTGTTGTCTCGATCTGTGGCTGGCAAATCGGGTGGAAAACTTGACGTAACCGACCCGGATGCAATGCCGGAATCAACTCAAAACTGGGTGAGCATAGCCTTCCGAGAGTCGGACAAGGACTTTGTGGAGAAGTTCAACGAGGCTCAGAAAAAATACATCGGTACTCCCGAGATGATGAAGGCTGTCGAGCCTTATGGCTACGACGCAAAGCTGCTACCAAATGACAAGAGTGCGGAGTGGGTTTGCGCCAACCGTTGATTCCGCGCAGACACGGCCGGAGGCTTGCCTCCCGGCCGTGTCTGACGCAGGATGGCTAATGTCAATCTTGGAGTTTCTCCAAAGCTATGGCCAGGCGCTTTTACAGGGGACCTTGGTCACATGCGCGCAATTCTTGCTTGCTACGCTGGTCGCTGTAGCTGCCGCCGGGGCCGCAGGCATCGGCAAATTGTCGAGCAAATGGCCTATCCGGAGTGTAAGCGTTGTCTACATAGAGATGTTCCGCGGAACGTCGCTGCTAGTGCAGCTATATTGGATTTTCTTCGTGTTGCCGCTGTTTGGTATAACGCTTCCGAACTTCACCGCCGGCTACATATCCGTCGGCCTCAATATCGGTGCCTATGGCGCCGAGATTGTCCGCGGCGCCATTGAGTCAGTCCCGCGCGGACAATGGGAAGCGGGAACCGCGCTGTCGATGCCGCACGGCGTGAGGATGCGCAGGATCATATTGCCGCAAGCGCTGGCGATC
>NZ_PNOT02000371.1 GCF_002879535.1 Mesorhizobium intechi | reverse complement strand
GGCATGATTATATGGTGGGGAAACGAGTTCCCTCAATGCGCTTTCCGCCCGCCTTTCTCGACGAGATCCGCGACCGCGTGCCGATTTCATCCGTTGTCGGCCAGCGCGTCGCGTGGGATCGCAGGAAGACCAACGCGTCGCGTGGCGATTTTTGGGCCTGCTGCCCATTCCATGGCGAGAAGAGCCCGTCGTTCCACTGCGAGGACAAGAAGGGCCGCTATCATTGTTTCGGCTGCTCGGTCTCTGGCGATCATTTCAAATTCCTGACCGAACTCGACGGAATGAGTTTCCCCGAAGCGGTCGAAAAGATCGCCGACATGGCCGGCGTGCCGATGCCGGTGCGCGACGCCCAGGAAGAGCGGCGCGAGAAGGAACGCGCCAGCCTGACCGACGTCATGGAGATGGCGACCGCCTTCTTCCAGGAGCGGCTGCAGGGGCCCGAGGGGGCAAAGGCCCGAGCCTATCTCAGGGACCGCGGGCTGACGCCGGCCACGCAGCAGTCGTTCCGACTGGGCTACGCGCCGGACAGCCGCAATGCGCTGAAGGAGCATCTCGCGGCAAAGGGCGTGCCGAAGGCCGATATCGAAGCCTGCGGGCTGGTGCGTCATGGCGACGACATTCCAGTCTCCTATGACTGGTTCCGCGACCGCGTCATGTTCCCGATTCCGGATTCGCGCGGCAAGATCATCGCCTTTGGCGGCCGGGCGCTGGCGCCCGATGCGCCGGCCAAATACATGAACTCGCCCGACACCGAGCTCTTCCACAAGGGCAACGTGCTCTACAATTTCGCCCGTGCGCGCAAGGCGCTGGCCAAGGGCGGCACGGTGATCGCCGTCGAAGGCTATATGGATGTCATCGCGCTGGCGCAGGCCGGCTTCGAGAATGCCGTGGCGCCGCTGGGCACAGCGCTTACCGAAAACCAGCTTGAATTGCTGTGGCGCATGGCGCCCGAACCGATGCTGTGCTTCGACGGCGACAAGGCCGGGTTGAAGGCGGCATGGCGTGCAGCCGATCTTGCGCTGCCGTCGGTGCAGGCTGGGCGCTCGGCGCGTTTTGCGCTGCTGCCGGAGGGCAAGGATCCCGACGACCTCGTCAAGGCCGAAGGGCCGGACGCGTTCCGCGCGGTGCTTGCCGATGCGCGGCCGCTGGTCGACCTGTTGTGGATGCGCGAGACAGCTGGCGGTGTCTTCGACACGCCGGAGCGGCGGGCGGAACTGGGAAAGACGCTGCGGGAGTTGACCAGCCGCATCCGCGACGAAAGCACGCGCTATCACTACCAGCAGGAAATGCGCGAGCGGGAAAAGAGCTTCTTCGGCTCGCAACGCGATGCGCGGCAAGGACGCCAGGACTGGAAACCGGGGCAGGGCAAGGCAGCCGCGCCTGGTGGCCAATTCGCCAAGCCTGGTGGCGGTCGCATGGCGATCACCGAAAGCCTCGGCCAGTCGGCGCTGGTCAAGCGCGGCAGCGAAGGGATGTCGGTGCGCGAGGCGACGATCATCGTGGCCCTGGTCAACCATCCGGCGCTGATCGACGAGAATTTCGCGCATGTCGAATTTCTCGACCTCGCCAATTCCGAGCTGCAGCGGCTGCACGCCGCCATCCTCGACGCAATGGCGCATGACATGGCCAATGACCGCCATGCCGTGGTGGCGACGATCGAGCGTGCCGGCTGCGCCGATATCTGGGAGCGCGCCGTCGGCCTGATCCGGCGGGCGCGGCAATGGCCGGCGCTGGAGACGGCAGCCCTCGACGACGCCCGTGACGCTCTGAACCAGGCGCTGCACTTGCAGCGCAGCGCGCGCACCTTACATAAGGAGCTGAAACAGGCGGAAGCGGCGCTCGAAGCGGATCCCTCGGACGAAAACTTCCGCCATCTGATCGAAATTCAGGCGCAATTTCAGGATGTGCAGGCGACGGAAGCGCTGATCGAAGGATTCGGCGTTTCGTCGGGCAGGGCCGGGCGAGCCTAAGTGCAGTTGAGTACAGGAATGCGAGCGTGGCCGGGCTTCCCAGCGGAGCAAGGCGCGCTAAGTCGGGTAATTGATTCGCTTTTTTCATGCGAATCATGCCAGAGGCGCTTGACCTTCAGGCAGAATGGCGGAATCAGGACGATTCGAAACGTTAACCCGCACCCGCGCCGACGGGAGATGAGCGATGTGAGGTACTGGTCACTGGACAGGCAGGCAGCCTGCCACAGATATCAGGGTTAATCTGGACTTAACGATCAATGAAGTTAGTGGCCCGGTGAAGCGCGTTTCAAAACGAGCCTATCCGATTTGACTGGTCCGACAGCTTACGTGGCCCCCATGCCCGGCCGCTAGGAGAAGATAAAAATTATGGCGACTAAGGAAAAGGAAGAGGTCGAGACCGAACGCGAAGGCGCCACCGATGGCCCTCTGCTCGACCTTTCCGATGATGCTGTCAAGAAGATGATCAAGGCCGCCAAGAAGCGCGGCTATGTCACGATGGACGAGCTGAATTCGGTGCTGCCTTCCGAGGAAGTGACCTCCGAGCAGATCGAGGACACGATGGCGATGCTGTCCGACATGGGCATCAACGTCGTCGAGGATGACGAACAGGGCGAAGAGGCCGAGGCCGGCGACACCGCCGCCGACGCCGAGGAAGACGCCAACGAGCTGGCCGAACAGACTGGCACGGCGGTCGCCGCCACCACCACCAAGAAAGAGCCGACCGACCGCACCGACGATCCGGTGCGTATGTATCTGCGCGAGATGGGGTCGGTCGAGCTGCTGTCGCGCGAGGGCGAAATCGCCATTGCCAAGCGTATCGAAGCCGGCCGCGAGACGATGATCGCGGGCCTGTGCGAAAGTCCGCTGACCTTCCAGGCCATCATCATCTGGCGCGACGAGCTCAACGAATCCAAGATCCTGCTGCGCGAGATCATTGATCTGGAAGCGACCTATGCCGGCCCCGAGGCCAAGCAGGCGCCGGTGGTCGAGCGCATCGAGGAGGCGCCGAAGGCCGACGAAAAGCCGCGCCGCGGGCGCGACGATGAAGACGACATCACCAATGTCGGCGCCGATACGCGTGGCATCGGGGACGATGACGAGGAAGACGAGGACGAGGCAAGCCTGTCGCTGGCGGCGATGGAAGCCGAACTGCGTCCGCAGGTGATGGAGACGCTCGACGTCATCGCCGACACCTACAAGAAGCTGCGCAAGCTGCAGGACCAGCAGGTCGAGAACCGTCTGGCCGCGGCCGGCACGCTGTCGCCCAGCCAGGACCGCCGGCTGAAGGAGCTGAAGGACCAGCTGATCAAGGCGGTGAAGTCGCTGTCGCTCAACACGGCGCGCATCGAGGCGCTGGTCGAGCAGCTCTACGACATCAACAAACGCCTGGTGCAGAATGAGGGCAAGCTGTTGCGCCTCGCCGAAAGCTATGGCGTGCGCCGCGAGGAGTTCCTGAAGGAATATCAGGGTTCCGAACTCGACCCCAACTGGACGCGCGCGATCGGCAATCTGACCTCGCGCGGCTGGAAGGAATTCACCAAGAACGAGAAGGATGCGATCAAGGACCTGCGCGCCGAGATCCAGCACCTGGCCACTGAAACGGCGATCTCGATCCTGGAATTCCGCAAGATCGTCAACCAGGTGCAGAAGGGCGAGCGCGAAGCGGCGATCGCCAAGAAGGAAATGGTCGAGGCCAATCTGCGCCTCGTCATCTCGATCGCCAAGAAATACACCAATCGCGGCCTGCAGTTCCTCGACCTGATCCAGGAAGGCAATATCGGCCTGATGAAGGCGGTCGATAAGTTCGAATACCGCCGCGGCTACAAGTTCTCGACCTACGCGACATGGTGGATCCGGCAGGCGATCACGCGTTCGATCGCCGACCAAGCGCGCACCATCCGCATTCCGGTGCACATGATCGAGACGATCAACAAGATCGTGCGCACCTCGCGCCAGATGTTGCACGAGATCGGCCGCGAACCGACGCCGGAGGAACTGGCCGAAAAGCTCGCCATGCCGCTCGAAAAAGTGCGCAAGGTGCTGAAGATCGCCAAGGAGCCGATCTCGCTCGAGACGCCGGTCGGCGACGAGGAGGATTCGCACCTGGGCGATTTCATCGAGGACAAGATGGCAATCCTGCCGATCGACGCCGCGATCCAGGCCAATCTGCGCGAGACCACGACGCGCGTTCTGGCCTCGCTGACGCCGCGCGAGGAGCGCGTTCTGCGCATGCGCTTCGGCATCGGCATGAACACCGACCACACGCTGGAAGAAGTCGGCCAGCAGTTCTCGGTCACCCGCGAGCGTATCCGCCAGATCGAAGCCAAGGCGCTGCGCAAGCTCAAGCACCCGAGCAGGTCGCGCAAGCTGCGCAGCTTCCTCGACAGCTGAGGCACACCGACAGCAAGAAAAAGGGCGCCCACGGCGCCCTTTTTCGTTTGCGGCACGCGCTCTTGCGGGTTGCACCCATCGGGAGGATAATTTCCAGGTCGGATGCATTTTCTGGGCGACAACCCGGATGCCCGCCCCGGCGAAGACGCCGTGCTCCGTGGCCCCGGAGGGAGGTGTGCCATGACAAGCTACATCGTGCTGATGAACTGGACGGAGCAGGGTGCCAAGAATGTGCGCGATTCACCGAAGCGGCTCGATGCCGCCAGGAGGCAGCTGGGCGACATGGGCGGCACGTTCAAGGCGTTCTACCTGACGATGGGTGAATACGACATGGTGGCGGTGGTCGAAGCGCCCGACGATGCGGTCCTGGCGCGTTTCTCGCTGATGCTGGCGGCGGCCGGCAACATCCGGACGCGGACGCTGAAAGCCTTCCCCGAATTCGCCTACCGCGAGATCATCTCGTCGCTTGGATAGCAAGCGGCGGGTTCGAAAGCGACGACAAGGCACCCGGCCTGACGGCGCTTCGCCGCAGGACAGGACGCTTTGGCGTGATAGACTGCCGCCGGGGATCGCGATGAAGAAAGTCTCGACACTGAATGCCACTCTCTATTTGATACTGTCGGTGTCGTTCGCCGCCGGCGCCGCCGCGCAAAAACCGCTCGGCATGGCCAATCCGGCATCCGTCCATTGCGGCGAGATCGGCGGGCGCCTGGTGAACAGGAAGGACAAGGCCGGCAACGAATACGGGTTTTGCCGGCTGCCCAATGGGCGCCTGTGCGAAGAGTGGGCACTGTTTCGCGACAACAAATGCGTCAGGCCAAAGGCGGCCAAGCGCGGCAAATGACCTGCGCGCTACGCGCTATCATAGGGGTGAGATGATGTCCGAAACACGTTCGCATCTTTGGCCCGGCGTGCCGCTCGCCCTTGGCTCGGCCGCATTGTTCGGGGCGACACCGCCGCTTTCCAAGCTGCTGCTCGATGCCGTGAACCCCTTCATGCTGGCCGGCCTGCTCTATCTCGGCGCCGGTCTCGGACTCGCTCTCTATCGCTTGCTTCGAGGCAAGCAGGCGGCGGCTGGCGAAGCGCAACTGGCCGCACGGGATATCCCGTGGCTGGCGCTGGCAATCGGCATGGGTGGCATCCTGGGGCCGGTGCTGTTGATGTTCGGCCTCAGCCTCAACACGGCATCCAGTTCAGCGCTGATGCTCAACCTGGAAGGGCTGGCGACCATGGCGATCGCCTGGCTCGTCTATCGCGAGAATGTCGACCGGCGTCTGCTTTTTGGCGCCTTCGCCATTCTGGCGGGCGCGGTGCTGTTGTCATGGGACGGCGGCGGCGTTGCTTTCAACCAGGGCGCCCTGCTGGTGGCGGGGGCTTGCGTGGCCTGGGGGCTGGACAACAATTTCACGCGCAGGATTTCAGCCACCGACCCCGTGGTGATCGCCATGCTGAAAGGCCTGGTGGCGGGTGCGGCCAATGTCGCATTGGCGCTTGCCGCCGGGGCCCCGTTTCCCACGATGTCGATCGTCGCGGCCACCGCCGCGGTCGGCTTCCTCGGCATCGGCGTCAGCCTGGCGATGTTCATCCTGGCGCTGCGCCATCTCGGGACGGCGCGCACTGGCGCCTATTATTCGCTCGCTCCGTTCATCGGCGCGCTGCTGGCCATCGTCATGCTGGGCGATGCCGTCACTCTCAAACTGCTGGTCGCGGGACTTCTGATGGCCGTCGGCCTGTGGCTGCATCTATCGGAACGCCATGAGCACGAGCACGATCATGAGGCGCTGGAACACGAGCACAGCCATGTGCATGACGAGCACCACCAGCACGATCATGACGGGCCAGTGAGCGAGCCGCATTCGCATTGGCACCGGCATGCGCCGATGCGCCACCGGCATCCGCATTATCCGGACCTGCACCATCGGCATAGCCATGGCTGAGCATGCCAACATCATGCTCAAGCAAACATCCAAGCCTGAACTGACCGTTTGGTACAACACGCGATGCCCTGTCTGCGATGCGGGCGTCAGCTGGCAAAAGCGGCGGCTGGTCGAAGCGGTCAAGGCGGGGCGGATCGAGTTTCGCGACATCAATCTGGAACCGGCGGCACTTGGCCGTTTCGGCGCATCGCTGGAGGACATCCGCCGCAGGCTGCACGCCACCGACACGACCGGCAGGCTGCTGGTCGGCGCCGATGTCGCGATTGCCATATGGCGGGCGACACCTGGCGAGGGCTGGCTGGCCGCGCTTTTCGGCAGTCCGATGGCCTTGCCGCTGACACGCTTTGCCTATGACCGCTTCGCCGACCTGCTCTACGCCTGGAACCGGCGCAAGGGCCGCTGGTAGCCCTTGTCTTGCATGTCGCCTCTCGTAGCATTGACTTCAATCAATGCTGCCCCGCTCGATACCACCGACTATGGAACCATCACTTTTGATGAGGGTCTGGGATGGAGAAGATCGACTTCAAAAAGATCATGAAGGCGTTCTGGCAGCCTCCCGCTGGTGTGTTTTCCCTGGTCGATGTTCCCAAGCTGCAGTTTGCGATGATCGACGGCAAGGGTGACCCGAATACCTCCGAAGAATACCGGCATGCGATCGAATGGCTCTTCTCGGTGAGCTATCCCCTGAAGTTCATGTCGAAGAAGGAGTTCGGCAAAGATTATGGCGTGGCTCCTTTGGAAGGCCTCTGGTGGGCCGAGGACATGTCGAGCTTCCTGACGGGCGATAAGGATCTCTGGTCGTGGACCATGATGATCATGCAGCCGGACTGGATCCCAGCCGAAATGTTCGAGGCGGCGCTCGAAAAGGCGCGCGCGAAGCTCGGCCAGCGGCCCGAAAGTCTCAGATTGCAGTCCTTTCACGAAGGGCTGGCGGTGCAGATCATGCATATCGGACCCTATAGCGCGGAAGGGCCCACGATCCTGCGCCTGCATGAGGAATTCCTGCCCGCCAACGGTCTCGTCGAAAGTGGGAAGCACCACGAGATCTACCTGGGTGACCCTCGCAAGGCGGCACCAGAAAAACTGAAAACGGTGATCCGCCAGCCGGTCAAGAAACGATAGACCTGACGACACCGCAGGTCGAAGCGGCTTGAAGGTACCTTCGAGCCTGATGTCAGACGCTTGCGCAGTGGTCGTCGACCCGCGAAGCGCCTTCTAAACTAGCCGCGTGTCCGGCGAAATCAAGCTCTGGCTCCACATTCCGATACATCGTAAGATATATCTTGACTCCAAGCGGGTCGACACGTAATTAAGATATATCGTAAGATAGAACTCACGGAGCAATCATGCACAAACACAGTCATTTCGGCGAGCGCATGTTCATGCACATGGCCGGCAAATTCGGTGGTAGAGGGGGCGGCGGCTTTGGCCCGTTCGGCCATGGCGGTCGCGGCGGCGGACGCGGTGGCCCGGGCGACATGTTCCGCGCCGGCCGCATGCTGGCCGACGGCGACCTCAAGCTGATCACGCTGTCGCTGCTGGCCGAGGCGCCGCGCCATGGCTACGACATCATCAAGGCGCTGGAAGAGCGCACCAGCGGCATCTACAGCCCGAGCCCGGGCGTGGTCTACCCGACGCTGACCTTCCTGGAAGAGGCCGGCTATGCCGTCTCGTCGAGCGAAGGCAACAAGAAGGTGTTTTCCATCACCGAGGCCGGGCAGGCGCATCTTGCCGACAATCGCGAGATGATTGACGGCGTGCTCGATCACCTCGAGCGCTTCGGCCGCAAGATGGCCAAGGCGCGGGAATGGTTTGGCTGGAACGATGATGGCGAGGACCGCCGCGGTGGCCGGGGCGGGCGTTCGGAAACGCGCGACGAATTCCGCGCCATCCGCCACCGCCTGCGCGCGGCGCTGGGCGACATCGTCGATGCCCCGGCCGAAAAGCAGGCCGAGGCGATCGCCATTCTCGAAGCCGCGGCGGAAGCGCTGGAAGCGCTGACGCACCGCTGATCGAGGGGCAACAAAATACATGAAAAAAAGCCCGGGGCGTGAACTGACCCCCGAAGGTTGTGTCCAACTTTCGGGGGTCAGTGCAGCGCCCCGGGCTTTTTGCGTCGGCGCAGATGCGGATCGTTCCTTGCCGACATACTCCCTGATGAGCTTTTCGTTGCGGGCCTTGACCAGGTTCGCCAGGCTGCCCGCGGGCTTCGCTGAGCGTGCGGCTTTCGAGACCGGCGTGACGTCGTTCAAGCTGGTCAAGAAAGGCCTGCTCGGCTCGCTGGCGTACGATCAGCCTGGCAAGCGTCTGCTTGGCGGCCGCAAGCCCGTCTCGGCGTCGAGGATCGGCTGCGCCCGACGGTCGATGGCGAAGCGATCCTTCAAGCCATCCTCAGCCCTTGCACTGGCGCCGTCGGGCAAAGTTCTGAACAGGCCAAGCATGGTTTTGAACGCTGTTCACGGAATCCCGGATGTGGTAAACGGCGGGACGATCGTGGTTCGAACGGCCCGGGCGAAGGCACGGGCATCCACAAGGACAAGCATGGCGCTGGACAGGGAAGAAATAGGCGAGCGGGTGCTGGCGATTGCCGAGGTGCTGCTCAACGAGGGTGGCATGGACAATCTGAAGGCCAGGACCATCGCCGAGCAAGCGGGCATATCGGTCGGCTCGGTCTACAATCTGTTTTCCGATCTCGACGGCGTGCACCGTGCCGTCAACATGCGGCTGCTCGACCGGCTGGGCGCGGCAGGGGCCGCGGCGATGGCCGATCTTTCCCAGCGCGGCATCACAGATGTGCGCCAGCGCCTGCTGGCGCTGGCAGGCGCCTATGTGGGCTTCGTCGAGGCGCATCCGGGCAGCTGGCCGGCGCTGCTTGCGTTCAACAGGCGACGTCCGGCCCTGACCGAGCCGGATGCCTATGAGGCGCGGCTCGACCAGCTGTTCGAGATCATTGCCGGCGTGCTCGCCGGCGGCGATTTCGACCTTGACGACGACACCCGCCGGATCGCCGCGCGCACGCTGTGGTCAAGCGTGCATGGCATCGTCACCAGCGGCTACGCCGGCAGGTCCGTTCGTCGGCAGGCCGACGAGATCGACCAGCAGATCGAGCTGCTGGTCGCCGTCTTCATCCGGGGGCTGGAACGCGGCGGCACATTCGCGCATGCCGGGACAACAGCGTCGTGAATCGAAACGTTGAAGGCTTGCGGGCATTCGGCAAGCGCTACCGGCGTTGAAATAGACGGTCTTCGTCTGCTCACCATTGTGGGCTCGTCGCGGATCGGCTGCATTCCAAACGCTGCTGAGCAACTGGCTCGACATTGAGGGTTGACGCGTCGCGCGGATTCGCGAACGTGGCCGATCGGGGCAACGAAGAGCCGGATGATGACGACAGTCAACTATTCAACCCCCGCAGCGCGGGAATTGTATCTCGATCTCCTGGTCAGGATATTGCTCAACACCATTTACCAGGATCCCGCGATCAACCCGGGGGTTCGGCCGATGGTGGTCGAGCCGTTCAACCCGAAAACCCGCGCGATCGGCAAGGATTGGCCAACGCAGGCTCACACGATGGTCGGCCAGGCGCGTCTCGAGAGCTTGCGCGATCTGTCACAGCAGGTGCTGGACGACGGCATCGTCGGCGACTTCATCGAAACGGGCGTCTGGCGCGGTGGCTGCTGCATCCTGATGCGCGGCGTTCTTGCCGCGAACCAGATCCATGACCGCAAGGTCTATGTCGCGGACTCGTTCGCCGGCCTGCCGGCGCCAAACGAACAGCTCTATCCCCGGGATACCGGATGGGACCTGCACGTGTTCAAGGAGCTGGCCGTCCCGCTGGAGACGGTCAAGGACAATTTCTCACGCTACGGGCTGCTCGACGAGCAGGTGGTGTTCGTGGAAGGGATGTTCGGCGACACGCTGCCGTCGCTGTCGGCCGGGCCGTTCGCTCTGCTGCGGCTCGACGGCGATCTGTACGAGTCGACTATTGTGGCGCTGAATTCCCTTTACCCCAAGTTGTCCCAGGGCGGTGTTGTCATCATCGATGATCGCGCCCTCGATCCATGCCAGCGCGCGGTGATCGATTTTCGCGATCAACACGGCATCACGGCACCGATGCAGGAGGTGGACTGGACCGGATCCTGGTGGCGCAAGGAATGAGGGTATCTTCCTTTTGCGCAATTCCAAGGGCAAGCGCTACGCGCTTTCCCCGGGAAAACCGCTTCACACTTTTCCTGGAATTGTTCTAGCGAACGCGACGGAGATAGCCGTTGACGTTCCACGTCACATTGGTGCCGAAGTGGTCGCAAAGGGCCGTATCGATTTCATAATCCTGTCCACGATCGCTCAAGAACAGCTCGACCGCACGGCGCGGGCCGCCCATCAGTCCGGCGACATACGCTGGGTCATAGAGATCGTCGACAATACCATCCTCGACGACAATATACTCTCCGGCAACCAGCCAACGATCGAAGAAGCGCAGCACGGCAAGCGTCGTCTCGCAATGATGGTCCGCGTCCTCGATGACGAACATCGGTCTGGGGAGGGTCTCGACCAGATCCGCCGGTAAGGCTGCCGCCAGGTTGCGGCCATCGCCACGATGAAACGTCACGCCCGGCACGCTGATCGAGGGCGGCATGATGTCGATCGAGTGAATGACGCAGTCGACGCCGAAGCTGCGCAGTATATCGGCGAACCAGAGCGCGCTGCCGCCCCATTTGGAGCCTATTTCGATCAATGTCCGTGGCTTCTGCTGCCAAAGCAGCATTTGGTACAGCGCCAGATCGAATGGATTTTTGTAGGTGGGCACGCCCTTGTAGGTGTAGCGCATCGTGCCGTCTTGAATCCTGGCAAGCGGTGCACCAAGCAATGCACTTCCAGTGGCAAGACGTTCAATCATACGGTTGTCCTTCAAGCCGACGTCAAACCCGATCATCCGTGACACAGCGTGGGCGGGACACTCTTCCACTGGCGGTTCAGAAGATACTGTCGAAGAACCTCGTTGGCCATGAGCGGCTTACTGGTACGAAATATCGCCATCCATATTCAAGGACATTCATGGCAGGCAGCGGTATGTTGCCGGTCGCGACGGAATCCCATCCGCCGGCAACACAGAACCGGTCGCCAGGACAGGGGCGGAACAGCGGGAGGGGGCTGGAACGCGGCGGCACATTCGCGCATGCTGGGCAACAGCTTCGTGAATCGCGAACAGGGCCGTGATCGCAGGGCGAACAAGGAGATTTGAGCCATGTCTTTTTTGAAACGTCTTTTCGGCGGTGGCGGCGGTGAAGCGGCCGAGCCCAAGAGTGCCGCACCGGCCAAGCAGGTCGAGCACAAGGGTTTCCTGATCAGCGCCACGCCCTACAAGAACGATGGCCAGTACCAGACCTGCGGCATCGTCTCCAAGGAGATCGACGGCGTGGTGAAGGAGCACAAGTTCATTCGCGCCGACCGCTTCGCCGGCCTTGACGACGCCGTCGACATCTCGATCAAGAAAGGCATCCAGCTGGTCGATGAACAGGGCGAGCGGATTTTCGGCTAGACTTGGCCACGTGGCGCCTGCATAAATCCAGCTTATCACCACCCCTCATTTTTGAAGACGTTACAGGGTCATTCGCCATCTGTAGCTTCAACGCTACAGACGGGGAATGACTGGGATTTGGCGGGTCGATGCAGACACATGCGCGGGTGGTGATTGTTGGTGGCGGGTGCGTCGGCGCGGGCATCCTCTACGGCCTGGCCAAGCGCGGCTGGATCGACGTCGCGCTGCTCGAACGCACGCAACTGACCGCCGGCTCGACCTGGCATGCGGCCGGTCTCGTCCCGTCCTATGCCCGCAACATCAATATCGGCCGGATGATCAACAAGACCATCGAGATCTATGAAGGGCTCGAGGCCGAGACCGGGCAGCCTGTCGGCTGGCACAAATGCGGCCAGTTGCGGATCGCCAATTCGAGGGACCGGCTCGACGAATACAAGAGCTATATGAGCGTGGCCGACGTTCAGGGCATGCGGGCGCACTTGCTGTCGCCGGCGGAGGCGAGAGCGCTCTGCCCGCTTCTCGACAACAAGCATATGCTCGGCGCGCTCTATCATCCCGATGACGGCCATATCGCACCGGCCGACGTGACCCATGCCATGGCCAAGGGCGCGCGGGATCTGGGCGCCAGGATCCATCTGAACACGGAGGTCACCGGCTTTCAGCGGACGACCGGCGGCGAATGGCGGGTCCAGACGAACAAGGGCGACCTCATTTGCGAACATGTGGTCTGCGCGACCGGCAACTACGCGCGCCAGACCGGCGCGCTGCTCGGCCTCGACATCCCCGCCATCCCGATCCTGCACCAGTACTGGATCACCGAGCCCGTGCCGGAGATCGTCGAGCGCAAAAAGCAGGGACGTGCCGAAATGCCGATCCTGCGCGACGAGGACTTCGAGGGCTATCTGCGCGAGGAGGGCGACGGGTTCATGTTCGGGCCCTACGAGCGCACCGAACACCTCAAGCTGTTCGCCGAGGACGGCGTTCCCGCCTGGTTCGGCGCCGATCTCGTCGAAGAGGATTTCGACGCGGTAGCTTGGAACTGGGAGCAGGCAACGCAACTCGTGCCGGCGCTGGGACGTGCCGGGATCAAGGCCAATGTCCGCGGCCCTTTCCAAATGACGGCGGACGAGCTTCCGCTGATGGGGCCGGCCTGGGGCCTGCCCAATGTGTGGCTGGCCGAGGGCGTGCCGGGCGGCATATTGTGGGGCGGCACGATCGGCTACTATCTGTCCGAGAGGATCGTCGAGGGCGGCAACAGCCTCGACACTTCCGATCTCGACCCACGCCGCTTCGGCGACTATGCCAACAAGGCCTGGACGCGCGAGAAGGTCCGCGAGGCCTGGGGCACGCATGCCGAGCAAAAATATCCGGGGCAGGACATGCCCGCCGCCCGCCCGCAGAAGACTGCTCCATCCTACGCGCGGCTGACCGAGCTGGGTGCGGTCTGGGGCGTGCTCAACGGTTGGGAAATGCCCAACTGGTTTGCGCCCAACGGCGTCGCGGCCAAGGACCAGTACAGCTGGCGCTGGACCGAAAAGGGCGTCTTCGTTGGCGAGGAGGTACAGGCGGTGCGCAACGCCGTCGGCCTGGTCGAGATGACGCCGATGACCAAGTTCGAGATTTCGGGGCCGAACGCGGCAGCCTGGCTCGACACCATCCTCGCCAACCGCCTGCCGGCAACCGGCCGGGCGGTGCTGGCGCATCACCTGACCGCTGCCGGCGGCGTACAGGCCGAATATATGGTGGCGCGCCTTGGCGACGACAGTTTCTACCTGATTTCGACGCCGCGTGCCGAACGCTGGAATTTCGACGATCTCTCAAGGCTGCTTCCCACCGACGGCGGCGTCAGCCTGAAGAACGTCACCGACGAGCGCGGCTGCTTCACGGTCGTCGGGCCGAAGGCGCGAGAGGTTCTGCAACCACTCACCGAGATCGACCTGTCGAATGCGGGCTTTCCCTGGTTCGGCGTGAAGACCGGCAGCGTGGCGCTTGCCAGCGACGTGCGGCTGCTCCGCGTCAACTACGAGGGTGAGCTCGGCTGGGAACTCTATCATCCCATGGCCTACCAGCGGCAATTGCTCGACGCGATCCTGAGCGAGGGCGAGAAGCACGGCATGCGGCTCGTCGGGCTGCATGCGCTGGAATCGCTGCGGCTGGAGAAATCCTATCGCGCCATGTATCGCGACATGAATCCCGAACTCAACGCGCTGGCGAGCGGGCTCGAACGCTTCATCCGCCTCGACAAGAGCGATTTCGTCGGCCGCGACGCGGTCCTGAAATACAAGGCGAGGAACGACCAGTGCCGGTCGGTGACGCTCAGAATAGAGACCGACGGCGCCAGCACACTTGCCAGCGAGGGCCTTTATATCGGCGGCGAACTGGTCGGCCGCATAACGTCGGGCGGCTATGCCTACACGCTCGGGCACGATGTGGCGCTGGCGCTGTTGCCCGAGCGTCTCTGCAGGCCCGGCACCAAGCTCGACGTCGCCATTCTGGGGGAATGGAAGACCGCTGAGATCATCACGGATTCGCCCTATGATCCCTCTTCGGCCAGGGCGCGGATGTAACGCGCAGCAGACGTGAGCGAAGCTATCGGGGGCACGCTTCCAGCTTCCGTTGTCTCTTGCATAGGATTGTTCACTTCCAGCGACATCGTTGCTGCACTGCACAACAACACGCTTGCGCAGGGATGGACGAGAGGCGAATGCTCCGTTCGGGGCTCTTAGTCCGAAAAACTCACGCTGACGCCGCGCTGGCGAAAATAGGCCTGCATCAACTTGCGGCCCGAGCGGTTGCTTTGCGCCAACTTGGCCGGATCGAACACCGCCTGTTTCATCCCCTCGCGTGCCAGCGCGGCCTTGAGGTTCGCGATGTGTGCGTCGATGTCGGCATTGTCCGCCCGAAGCGATGCATAGATACTCTCGGTCGCCTCGGCCACGGTCAGTTCGCTCACAGCTGTCGTCCTCTTGTTGATTGGGCGGCGGCTTAGCACAGATTCGCGGCTCCGCGATACCGATGCGTATCGGCCGGACCGGTCAGCCACAGGGATCCGATCAGGGCGGCGCTAAGCCTGGCCATTCCTGGCCGACTTCGCCAGTTCCTGTTCCAGATCCACCAGTTCCTTGCCGCCGGCCATCAGGTTGAGCAGCTGGTCGCGGGTGATTTCGCCCTTGGCGTAAGTGCCGGTGCTTCTGCCGCGCTTCAACAGGGTGAAGCGGTCGCCGACGACATAGGCGTGGTGGACGTTGTGGGAAATGAAGATGACGCCGATGCCGCGAGCCTTGGACTGCACGATGAGCTTCAGCACCACGGATGCCTGGTGGACACCCAGCGCCGAGGTTGGCTCGTCGAGGATCAGCACCTTGGCGCCGAAATAGACGGCACGCGCAATGGCCAGGCATTGCCGTTCGCCGCCCGACAATGTGCCGACCGGCTGTTCGGGATCGCGCAGCTGGATGCCCATCGCCTGCATCTCGTCATAGGCGGTGCGGTTGGCGAAGTCGGCGTCGAACTGGCTGATCGGTCCGAACTTGCGCATCGGCTCGCGGCCGAGGAAGAAGTTGCGCGCCACGCTCATCAGCGGCACCAGCGCCAGGTCCTGGTATACGGTCGCGATGCCGCTGTCGCGCGTATCGGCGGGCGAGGAAAACCTTGTTGGCTTGCCCTGGACGCGGATCTCGCCTTCGTCGGGCGTGTAGACGCCGGACAGCGTCTTGATCAGCGTCGACTTGCCGGCGCCATTGTCGCCGAGCAGGCAGTGCACCTCGCCGGGACAGACGTCGAAGGACACGTCCTTCAGGGCGACGACCGAGCCGAAATACTTGCTGACCGATTTTAGTTCGACATAGGGCTCGGCCATCACCGGCTCCTCATGGCGCGGTTGCGCACATAGCTGTTGAACAGCACCGCGATGACCATCATGGCGCCCATGAACAGCTTGAACCAGTCGGTGTCGATGCCGGTGTAGAAGATGCCCATCTGCACCACGCCGAAGATCAGGGCGCCGAACATGGCGCCGATGGCCGACCCGTAGCCGCCGGTGAGCAGCGTGCCGCCGATGACGACGGCGATGATGGCCTCGAATTCCTTCTGCGTGCCGCGCAACGTATCGGCGGAGCCGGTGACCAGCACCTGGATCGCCGCGAACAGGGCGGCCGCGAGTGCCGTCATGACGAAGAGCGTGATCTTGGTGCGCGCCACCGGCACGCCGAGATTGCGCGCGGCATTGGCTTCGCCGCCGGCTGCAAAAATCCAGTTGCCGAAGCGGCTGCGCGTCAAGAGCCAGGTGCATGCCAGCGTCAGCACGATCCACCACACGATCGACACCGGAATGCCTGATATCGACGGCATTCCGTCCGCCCGCTTGCCGATCAGGCCGAGATTGGCAAGCCAGGCGATGAGGCCGGAGAACACCTGGCCAGAGAACAGGCTGTTGAGCGGATCGTTCTGCGCCAGCTCGTGCACGCCCGACACCTGCGTCCGCCCTGAAATGCCGCGCGTGAGGCCGAGCGTGAGGCCACGCAGCATGAACAGGCTGCCGAGCGTCACGATGAAGGAAGGCAGGCCGGTCCTGACGACGGCGAGCCCGTTCAGCGCCCCGATGCCGCTGCACACGGCGAAGGTGAACAGCAGCGAAAGCCAGATCGGCCAGCCCCAGAACACGGCAGGGATGGCGATGAGGATGCCGGCAAAGCCGATCATCGAGCCGACCGACAGATCGAACTCGCCGGCGATCATCAAGAGGGCCACGGGTGCGGCGAGAATGCCAAGCTGGGCCGAGACTTCCAGGAAGTTGACGATGCCCTTGGCGCTGAACAGTCCCGTGCTTCCCGCCGTGATGGCGAAGAACACGAAGACCAGCACGGTGCCGGCCGCCGCGCCGAGCTCCGGCCTGCTGAGCAGGCGGCTGAGGCGTGAGACGGATCGGACCCGCTCGTCGCGAATCTCTGAAACCATGGCTGTTTGCCCTTCACCCAAGTAAAAACGGCCGAGGCACGGCCCCGGCCGCCTGTGTTAGCGCTTGCCGAGTTTCGACAGCTCGATGACCGAGGCGGCGGTGTCCTTGGTGACGAAGCCGGGGCCTGTCGGATAGTCGGCGATCGGCATGATCTTGTACTTCTTCCAGAGGTCGAACATCGCGACCGGGATGTAGCCCATGGCATATTGCTGGGCGTCGATGCCCCATTCCATCTTGCCGCCGACAACGGCCTGCAGGATCGTCGGCGAGAGGTCGAACGTGCCGGTCTTCACCTTGCCCGACAGGCCCATTTCATCGAGCGCGGCCAAAGTCGGTTCGGCGCCACTGGCGCCGACGGCGAGGATGAACTGTGTATCGGCATGAGCGGTCATGTAGGCGATCACGCGATTCTTCATTTCGGTCGGGTCAATGACGCCGTTCATCACCGGCACGTCGACGCCCAGACCCTTGGCGAAGCCGGCGCAGCGGTCGTCGAGGCTCGAATTGCCGACCTCGTGGTTGGCGCAGACCGCCTTGGTGAGGCCGAGCGCCTTGATGCGCTCGCCGGCCATGACGCCCGCCTGGAACTCATCCTGCCCCATGAACAGCAGGCCGCCAAGGTCATGGGTGAGTTTCGAGCCGCCGGAATCGATGACGATCACCGGAATACCGGCGGCGACGGCGTTCTTGACCGGAGTTGTAAGGGCAGCCGCATCAGGGATCGAAACGACCATGCCGTCGGGCTTCGAGGCCGCGATGGCGTCGATCATCTGCCCCATCTTGGCCATGTCGAAGGTTTCGGGCGCCAGATATTCGGCCTTGACGCCGAGCGTCTTGGCGGCATCGTCCATGCCGTTCTTGACGACCGACCAGTAGGGGTCGCCGCTCTGGCCATGGGTGACGAACACCACCCGCGTTTCGTCGGCGGTCGCAAGGGTCGTGGCCGCCGCCATCATGGTGAAGCCGGCCAGCAGGCCGAGCGCAGGCTTTACTAATTTCGCAAGCGAAAACATAACAACCTCCTGTTTGTTTTCCGCCGCCGCAATTACGGCCGGCAGTCCAGTTGCCCCTTCATTGCAGTTTCATTTCCTCAGCACTGGTTCCCTGGAGGCCGAATAGTGGCCTCGATTACTCCATGACGGTAAATCCGGCTTGTCGCGCCATGCGCGACAGGTTCTTAAAGCCCATCGTCGCATAGGTCAGCGGATTGGCCTTGTTGGGATCCTGCTCGGCCTCGACGACCAGCCAGCCGCTGTAACCATTGTCGGCCAGCACGCGCAGAATGGCGGGATAGTCGATGAAGCCGTCGCCGGGCACGGTGAAGATCCCGTCCATGACCGCGCCCATGAAACTCATGTCCTCGGCGCGGGCGCGCTCGAGCACGGTCTTGCGGGCGTCCTTGCAGTGCACATGCACGACGCGATCGACCTGCGACTTGATCAAGGCGAGCGGGTCGCCGCCCGAGAAGATCGAATGGCCGGTGTCGTAAAGCAGGCCGACCGCCTCGCCGGTATGCCGCATCAAGAGGCCGACCTCGGCATCAGTCTCGACGATGGTCCCCATATGGTGGTGAAAGGCCATGCGCACGCCGAAGTCCGCCATCCTTTCGGCAAGTGCCGTCAGCTTGCGGCCATAGGCCGGCCATTCTTCCTGGCTCAGGACCGGGCGTTGCGAGATCGGTCCCCAGATGGCGTTGTGGCGCCCGCGCGAGGTGTCGGCATAGACGACATGGGTGGAGCCCATATCCTTCAACAACTGGAGGTGCGGCGTGATCGCATCCATCTCGGCGCCAACATCCCTCTCGTCGCAGCGGCCATCATACCAGCCCGAAATCACCGCGAGGCCATAGCGGTCCATGATCGGCTTCAGTTCGGCCGACCGGCGCGGGAACTTGCCGCCAAGTTCGGTGCCCGCATAGCCGGCCTGCCTGGTTTCGCGGAGGCAGACTTCAAGCGGCGTATCGCCGCCGAGTTCCGGGACGTCATCATTGGTCCAGGTGATCGGATTGATGCCGATGCGAACCGTCACGGGCGAACTCCTGAATGCTTCGATTGCGCAAGATGGTGTCGGGTCAGCCCAGCCAGCAGCATCATGTCTCGGCGCGCATGCTCGGCGGTGTTGCGCACCGCTGAACCATCGACGATCGCCGACCAGAAGCCCTTCAACTCCTCGACGAATGCCTCTTCATAGCCGCTGCGGATGTCGCGGCTGGAAAGCGTGTGGCCGTCGCCGGTGCGGACGGTCAACCGCGTCGGTTGGTGGTTGAGATAGGGCGAGGGGAATTCCAGCTCGAGCGAGGCATCATCGAAGTAGAGCGTGATGCGCTCGCGGTAATCGGGCAGCCCCGACGTGGCGACATGGACCATGTTCCACAGGGCCTGGCCGTCGAGCAACCGCACGGCGCCCTGGCCGGCTTCGCCTTTGGCGAAAAGCGAGGCGCCGACGATGTCGCCATCGGCGACGCCGAGCACGTCGAGCAAACCATGGACGGCGTTCACGTCATGGATGATCGAGGAACAATAGGCGCCGACGAAGCCGCGAAAGGTGTTGGGATCGTCGAGCCCGGGCACCGCGCGGTCGACCTGCTCGCGCTGCCTGGCTTCAGTCGAGGCGATCAGTTCCGCCGCCACGTCGTCGCCCCGGCAAGTCGAGGCGTGCCGGATGAAGGGCCAGGCGTCGGAATCGGTGACCTCGACCGAAATGTAGCGAAGCGTCCGCGCCGTGCCGGGCAGCAAGGTCAGCGCCGCCTCGTAGCTCGGGTCGAAACGCTTCATGTAGCCGACCTGGAGCACCTTTCCGGCGCGATCCCTGGCAGCGATCAGTTCATCGATGTCCTGCGCGCCGTAGCAAAGCGGCTTTTCACAGAAGACATGCAGGCCCCGGGCAAAGGCGGCGAGGCTCTGTTCGCGGTGCAGCGCATCCGGCGAAGCGATGACCACGGCGTCAAGCGGCATGGCGAGCAGCGTGTCGAGATCGGAAAATGTTTCGAGGCCGAATTCCTCGGCGACGAAAGCGCGGACTTTTCGCGACGGATCGTAGACGCCAAGGATCTTGAACTGCCGGTGCAGCTTGAGCAGGTTCGGAATGTGCTCGACC
>NZ_PNOT02000357.1 GCF_002879535.1 Mesorhizobium intechi | reverse complement strand
CCCGCCACAAGATCAGAAATCTTTCAGAAAGCGCTCGGGATTCTCGGCTGCAAAGACGCCAAAGTCCCCCGGTCGCCGATGGGGTCGACACAGCCTGCCGAACAAATCGGCTGGCTCGTTTCCAGGGCATGTCGACCGATCGGGCAGTCCGGCGACCATCTACTGGATTCGCCGATCACGCCCAATGCCTGTGATCGGCGAGCACCGCGTTACACCAACCGGCAGGCCGAAGCCGTGCCGATGGCAAGCTTTGCTGTCCTTTGGCCGCTAGTGCGGAAACTCCAGCCCCATCTCGCGGTAACGCTCTGGATCATCGCCCCAGTTCTCGCGCACCTTGACGAACAGGAAGAGGTGCACCTTTTGCTCGAGGATGCCCGCGATCTCCATGCGTGCCGCCTGGCCGATGGCGCGGATGGTCTCGCCCTTGTGGCCGAGCACGATCTTCTTCTGGCTGTCGCGCTCGACATAGATGGTCTGGTCGATACGCACCGAGCCGTCCGGCTTCTCTTCCCATTTCTCGGTCTCGATATGCGAGGAATAGGGCAGTTCCTGATGCAGCCTGAGATAGAGTTTTTCGCGGGTGATCTCGGCCGCCAGTTGCCGCATCGGCAGGTCGGAAATCTGGTCCTCCGGATAGTACCAGGGGCCAGCCGGCAGCGCCCGCGCCAGATAGTCGAGCAGATCCTTGCAGCCGGAGCCGGTCAGCGCGGAGACCATGAAGGTGCGCTTGAACGGCACTTTCTCGTTCGCCGCCGCAGACAGGGCCAGAAGCGTCTCATGCTTGACCCGATCGACCTTGTTGAGAATCAGCGCCATCGGCTGGCGCACATCCTTAAGCCGCTCGAGGATGGCATCGGCGTCACCCCGGATGCCGCGCTCGGCATCGATCAATAAAAGCACGATATCGGCATCCTTGGCGCCGCCCCAGGCGGTGGTCACCATCGCGGTGTCGAGGCGCCGCTTGGGTTTGAAGATGCCGGGCGTGTCGACGAAGACGATCTGCGCATTGTCATGCGTGGCGATACCGCGCACGATCGCGCGCGTCGTCTGCACCTTGTGGGTTACGATCGACACCTTGGCGCCGACCAACTGGTTGACCAGCGTCGACTTGCCGGCGTTCGGCGCGCCGATCAGCGCGACGAAGCCGGAATGCGTGGTGGGGGTTTCAGCAGTTTCAATATCGGTCATGCCGCGTTCCATACACCTTCGCGCAGCAGAAGGGCAGCCGCAGCTGCCTGCTCCGCCTCACGTTTGGAACGGCCACTGCCGGTCGCCGGTTGAAATGCGCCAACCCTGACGCTGACGGTGAACAACGGATCGTGGTCCGGCCCCTCGCGGCTGTCGATCTGGTAGGCGGGAACCGCACTCGCCGCCTGATGCGCCCATTCCTGCAATTCGGTCTTGGCGTCGCGGCGCGCCGCGCCGGAAGCCTGCGAACGCGGCTGCCAGTATTTGTGAATGAAGGCGCGTGCCGCCTCCAGCCCACCGTCGAGGTAGAGCACGGCGATCAGCGATTCCAAGGCATCGGCGCGCAGATTGACGCGCTTGCGCCCCTCGAGCCCGCGCACATCCGATCCGGCGCGGATCAGGTCCGGCAGTCCGATATGTTCGGCGATCTCGGAAAGCGCCTCGGCATTGACCAGCGCATTGAGCCGCAGCGACAATTCGCCTTCCGCCGCATCGGGAAACGCCGTCAGGAGCATATCGGCAACGATCAGGCCGAGAACGCGGTCGCCGAGAAACTCGAAACGCTCGTAATCGGTGCCGGCATTGGCGCCGCGGGCGCTGGCATGGGTCAGCGCGCGCTGCAGGCGCTGGCGGTCGGCAAAGGCGTGGCCGGTGCGTTCCACCAGCGCTTCGGCGAGCGCGTCGGCGGTCAACCGTCTTGTTGCCGCCATGACCCTAGTTGACGAAATGGAACAGGCGCGAAACGCGCATCAGCGACGGCCATTTCCAGATTTCGAGAGGGCTCGCCTTGCCGGCGATCGAGAAGAAGACAAGGTTGGCGCGGCCGACCAGGTTCTCGGCCGGAACGTAGCCGACGGTGAAGCGGCTGTCGGCGGAATTGTCCCTGTTGTCGCCCATCATGAAATAGTGGCCGGGCGGCACATCGAATTCACGCGTGTTGTCGCCGATCGAATTCGGATTGAGGTCGAGCGTATCGTAGCTGACGCCGTTTGGCAGGGTTTCCCGGTAAACGTCGATCGGCTGAGGCATTTCGGTGATATCGGGATTGTCGATCTGGCCGGTCTTCACACGCGGCACGCCGACGCCGTTGATGAACAACTGGCCATTCTTCATCTGGATCTTGTCGCCGGGCAGGCCGACCACGCGCTTGATGTAGTCGACGGACGGATCCGGCGGGAACTTGAACACCACAACGTCGCCACGCTTGGGCTCGGAGCCCCAGATGCGGCCCGAGAAGAGGTCAGGCCCGAACGGCAGCGAATAGCGCGAATATCCGTAAGACCATTTGGTGACGAACAGATAGTCGCCTTCCAGAAGCGTCGGCCGCATCGATCCCGACGGGATCGAAAAGGGCTGGAACAACAGCGTGCGGATGACCAGCGCGAGCAAAAGCGCCTGGACGATGACGCTGACGGTCTCGCCAAGCCCGCCGGATTTCTTCTGGGATTTTTCAGCCACGCTCATGTCGTCCTCGATTGTGCGTTGGATGTATAGAGTCTCGGCGCGCGCTGGGCAACGTCAATGCCAGTCGTCAGATGCAATCAATGTGGCGCTTGTTCGACGGGCAACGCCTCGATGATCACAAAGGCTTGAGCGAGCGGGAAATCATCCGTGATGGTGAGGTGGATCGCCGCCCGATGCCCTGGGGGCAGGATTTTTTCGAGCCGTGCCAGCGCCCCGCCGGTCAGCGCCATGGTCGGCGCGCCGCTGGGCAAGTTGACGACGCCCATGTCGCGCCAGAACACGCCTTGCGCCATGCCCGTACCCAGTGCCTTGGCGCAGGCCTCCTTGGCGGCGAAGCGCTTGGCGTAGGAGGCGGCGCGGGCACGGCGGTTTTCCGAACGCGCCTGTTCTGCCTCGGTGTAGATCCTCTGGACGAAGCGCTGGCCGTGATGTTCTAGCGATTTCTCGATGCGCCTGATATCGATCAGATCACTGCCGATACCGATGATCATCGTGTAGCGGAACCGATGCTTGCTCCGGGATGAGGCGGCTGCTCGCGGCGGCTTGCGCGCTCGGCCAGCCGCTTGCGCCTCTGCTCGCGAAAGACATTCATGCCCCAGCGGGTGACGCCGTAGAACAGGAGGCCAAACACCAGTCCGAGCGGCACCGCGCCGATCAACATGGGTTCGAGCACAGGATGCCATAGTTTCGCGAAGGAAAGCGTGTGCAACATCTCGCCGAGATGCGCCGGCGGACCATGTGCCGGCAGGCGATCGTGCAGGATGAGCTTGCCGGTTTCCCAGGACGCGCCCCACAGAATGGGAAAAGTCAGCGGATTGCCGAAGAAAACAGCGCCGAGTGCCGCCGCCACCAGATTGCCGGCGATCACCCAGCACAGAACGGCGGCAATGATGAAATGGAAGCCCACGGGAAAGAACGAAGCGAAGACGCCAGCCGCCACACCGGCTGCCACCGCGTGCGGCGTGGCCTTCAGCCGCAGGATGCGCTTGGAGAAATACTGCAGCGAGCGCGAGAACGACCGGCGCGGCCACAGATAGGTGCGCACCCGCTCCAAAAGGCCATCAGGCTTGCGGCGACGAAAAAGCACTCTCTTCCTATTCCCGATACTTTACAGCTCGCATCCCTGCTGTCTTCAGCCGGGCTGCAACCGCCACATCTTGCGCTTTACGGTCACCCGAAGGCAATCGCGACGCTAATATAGCGATCCGCAACCCCGACAACAACCGAAGGCTACCTGTACAGCGGCCGCGCCGCCATAATCTTTGGTAAGGTTCACGTCTCCAACACCTGACAATCGCGGCGAATTTGAGAATGGCTTCGGCCTATGGTCGCAGCCTGATATCCGAGACGCTACGGCAAGTACTGGCTGACTTCGACAAGATTGCCGTCCGGATCGCGGAAATAGACAGACATCATCGGACCGCGCGCCCCGATGCGTTCGACCGGCCCCAGTTCGAGCACAACGCCATTGGCTTCGAGACGGGCGCGGATTTCGTCGAGCGGTCGTTCGGTAATCAGGCAGAAATCACCTGACCCTGGCGTCGGTGCCTTCGCCTTCGGCTCGAACGTGCGGCTGATCTCGTGGACATTGATCTTCTGGCCGCCAAAAGCCAGCGCTGTCGGCCGACCTGGCGGGTCGACGCGCTCGAAACCCAGCACGCGCTGGTAAAAGGCGCAGGTCGCTTCGAGCGACGCCACCGTCAGCACGAAATGATCGATCCCGACGATCATTGCGAATTTGCCTTTACGCATGTCGTCACTCCCAAAACGCCGCACACTTTTGGGCGACATGCATGATCAGATATTGCGGCTGCCAGGCTTGACCGCCGGTATCGCGGCAAGCTCCGGCGGCAGCCGGTCAGGTGGATAGGCCGGAACCTCGTATTCGGCGAGCGCGATCAGCGGCACGCCGACATGGGTCTTGCCGGCTGAACGGTCGATGATGCAGGCGGCGGCCACCACCTCGGCGCCAAGCTCGCGCAGGCACTCGATGGTTTCGCGGATCGACAGGCCGGTGGTGACGATATCCTCGACGATGACGACGCGCGCACCCCTGGCGATCTCGAAGCGGCGCAAGCGGAACTCGCCCCCTTCCCGCTCGACCCAGATCGCCGGCACGCCGAGGTGGCGCGAGGTTTCGTAGGCCGGGATCAGGCCACCGATCGCCGGGCCGACGACATAGTCGATCTTGCCTGGCACCGCTGCCCGGATCTTTTCGGCCAGCGCCTTGCAAAGCCGCTCGGTCTTGTCGGCATGCATGAACACCCGCGCCTTCTGCAGGAAGACCGGGCTGCGCAGGCCCGACGTCAGGATGAAATGCCCCTCCAGAACAGCACCCGCCTCGCGGAAAATGCCCAGCACTTCATCGGTCTTCATCTGCGCCTGCCCCCTGATAGATCAGCCATGTCAGCCATTCACACGCCGCGCGTCGCTGACGCTCGAATTGTCCTTGAGCTGCGACAGCAGCCGGTTGAGATGCTTCAGATCCCAGACTTCGAGATCGATCAGCATTTCGGTGAAGTCGGGCGCCGTGCGCACCATCGACAGCGTATGGATGTTGGCGTCGTTGGACGCAACGACCTGGGCGATATCGGCGAGCGAGCCCGGCGC
The DNA here is from genome assembly GCF_002879535.1 of Mesorhizobium intechi. Taxonomy (GTDB): domain Bacteria; phylum Pseudomonadota; class Alphaproteobacteria; order Rhizobiales; family Rhizobiaceae; genus Mesorhizobium; species Mesorhizobium intechi. The sequence continues at coordinate 30,236 of NZ_PNOT02000357.1, read as the reverse complement.
GTTGATGGCGGTGACCGAGACACGCGCGGGGAAGCGCTCCTTGGTGCGCTCGTCAATGTCCCAGCGCACATCGATCCAGCGCTCGGGCTGGTCGTCGAAAGCCTGCAGCGCCGGCGACTGGATCGGATAGATGGTGATGCCGGTGCCCGGCTGAACGATGCCGACGATGCGATCGCCCGGCACCGCGCCTTCCGGCGCGAAGCGCACCGGCAGGTCACCGCGCACGCCGCGGATCGGCACGGCGCCGTCGCGCGGCTGGTCCTTGTCCTTGCGCGCGGCCCGGCCCGGGATCTGGAACAGCATGCCGGCGGCGTTGCGGATCTTCGACCAGCCCTCCTCGCGCTGCTTTGGCGCTGCCGGCGTGACACGCTCGTCCTTGTAGTCAGGGAACACTGCCTTCATGACGTCGGTGGAAGCCAGTTCGCCACGGCCGACAGAGGCCAGCACGTCCTCGATGTCCTTGCGCGCAAGCCGGTGCAGGACCGGCTTCAGGCTTTCCTTGGTGAAATTCTTGCCGGCCCGTTCGAAGGCGCGTTCGAGAATGCGCGCGCCGAGACCGGAATACTGCTTGCGGATGGCGTTCTTGGTCGCTCGGCGGATGGCGGCGCGCGCCTTGCCGGTGACGACGACCGATTCCCACGCCGCCGGCGGCACTTGAGCCTTGGAACGGATGATCTCGACCTCGTCGCCATTCTTCAGTTCCGTCATCAGCGGCATGATGCGGCCATTGACCTTGGCGCCGACGCAGGTGTCGCCGACATCGGTGTGCACCGCATAGGCGAAATCGATGGGCGTGGCGCCGCGCGGCAAGGCAATCAGCATGCCCTTTGGCGTGAAGCAGAACACTTGGTCCTGGAACAGTTCCAGCTTGGTGTTCTCGAGGAAATCCTCGGGATTGTCACCTTCGGCGAGTTGCTCGATGGTGCGCCGCAGCCAGGCATAGGCATTGGTCTCCTTCGAGATCGCATGGCCGGCGCCGTTCGTCTTGCCGCCGGTATCCTTGTAGATCGAGTGCGCCGCGACGCCGTATTCGGCGATCTTGTTCATTTCGCGGGTGCGGATCTGCAGCTCGACGCGCTGGCGGGAGGGGCCGACGATGGTGGTGTGGATCGAGCGGTAGTCGTTCTGCTTCGGCGTCGAGATGTAGTCCTTGAAGCGGCCCGGCACCATGGACCATGTGGTATGGATGGCACCGAGCGCGCGGTAGCAGTCCTCGACCGTATCGACGACGACGCGGAAGCCGAAAATGTCGGACAGTTGCTCGAAGGACAGCGCCTTGGCTTCCATCTTGCGGAACACCGACCAGGGCTTCTTCTGTCGGCTCTTCACGCCGGCGTTGATGGAATGCTTTTCAAACAGCGCCGACAGCGCCTTTTCGATGTCGGTCAGCACGCCCTTGTTGCGCTCGAATATCTCGGCGAGCCGCGCGGTGACGGCACGATAGGCTTCCGGATTGATGTAGCGGAAGGCGATCTCCTCCAGCTCCTCGCGCATACCTTGCATGCCCATGCGCCCGGCCAGCGGCGCATAGATGTCCATCGTCTCCTCGGCGATGCGCAGGCGCTTGGCTTCCGGCATGTGGTCGAGCGTGCGCATGTTGTGCAGCCGGTCGGCGAGCTTGACCAGAAGCACGCGGACGTCTTCCGAGATCGCCAGCAGCAGCTTGCGCAGGTTCTCCGCCTGCTCTGCCTTCTTGGAAACGAGATCAAGCTTCTTCAACTTGGTCAGGCCCTCGACCAGCTTGCCCATTTCGGGGCCGAACAGATCGTCGATCTCGGCCCGCGTCGCCGTGGTGTCCTCGATCGTGTCGTGCAGCAAAGCGACGGCAATCGTCGCCTCGTCCATGTGCATTTCGGTGAGGATGGCGGCGACTTCGAGCGGATGCGAGAAATACGGATCGCCGGAAGCGCGCTTCTGGTGGCCATGCTTCTGCATGGCATAGACATAGGCCTTGTTGAGCAACGCCTCGTTGACGTCAGGCTTGTAGCGCTGGACGCGCTCGACAAGCTCATACTGACGCATCATGGGCGGAATCTCTCAGCGATGAAATGAATCATGCGCCGCACTGCTGTACGGCGCATGTCATAGATAGCCACGAAACTGCCGGGACGGAAGTGCCGGAAACGTGTTCCGGGCAGATCCAGAAAACTCTCTTAGTAGTCGTCGCTCTTTTCCGGCGGTACCAGACCTTCGATGCCGGCCAGCAGGTCTTCCTCGGTCATGCGATCGAACGTGATGTTGTCCTCGGCATCGTCGGTTTCGGTGGCAGCGACAGCGCCGCCGGTCTGGTCGGCGATAACCTCGCCATCGGCCTCGGGCTCGTCGACCTCAACATGCTTCTGCAGGGAATGGATCAGATCTTCCTTGAGGTCGTCGGGCGACAGTGTCTCGTCGGCGATCTCGCGCAAGGCAATGACCGGGTTCTTGTCGTTGTCGCGAGGAACGGTGATCTGCGCGCCCTGGCTGATCTGGCGAGCACGGTGGCCGGCCAAAAGCACCAGCTCGAAGCGGTTGTCGACCTTGTCGATGCAATCTTCAACGGTTACGCGGGCCATGGACTGCCCCTTTCATGCCTGGATTTGATGGAAAACAGGCGCGGTCCATAACCCGAACGCCGCGAAAATACAAGCATCTTGGCATTGGCGGGACTATTGGCGCTCAATCCCTGCCCAAACACCGGATTTGGCCAACCGCCCGCGTCGTTCGTTCGACGCCGCGATCACAATTGCTTGCATTGCCCTATCACGCCTTGGATTGCCACCAAACTGGCGTTATCTCGGATGGACAGGTCAGCCGGTTTATTACGCGCCTGACCGATAGTCGCTACCGCATTTCGTTTAGACGGCCGCATTTTTCGAAAAGGAATATTTTCCATGTTCGACCCACGTGAAAAAATCGCCTTATTCATCGACGGTGCCAATCTCTACGCTACGTCGCGGGCGCTCGGCTTCGACATCGACTATCGCAAGCTGTTGTCGAGTTTCCAGAAGCGCGGCTATCTCTTGCGCGCCTATTATTACACGGCGCTTGTCGAGGATCAGGAATACTCCTCTATCCGCCCGCTGATCGACTGGCTCGATTATAACGGCTTCAAGGTGGTGACCAAGCCCGCCAAGGAGTTCACCGACTCGACCGGCCGCCGCAAGATCAAGGGCAATATGGATATCGAGCTGACGGTCGATGCGCTGGAGCTCGCCGACGTCGTCGACCACTATGTCATTTTCTCCGGCGACGGCGACTTCCGCACGCTGGTTGAGGCGCTGCAGCGGCGCGGCCGCAAGGTGTCGATCGTCTCGACCATGGCCTCGCAACCGCCGATGATCTCGGATGATCTGCGCCGCCAGGCCGACCATTTCATCGACCTGACGACGCTGAAGAACGAAGTCGGCCGCGATCCCTCTGAAAGGCCCGTGCGCCGGCCCGAACCGGCTGAAGTCGACGAGGACGACTTCTGAGGCCGGTCGCCTTGACCGCCCTCACCGCTTCCGAACCCAGCCGCGACTGCCAGCTCTGCCCGCGGCTGCATGACTTCATCGCCGAGTGGCGGGAACGTGAGCCGTCCTGGTTCAACGCGCCGGTGCCGACCTTCCTGCCACCACAGGGTGAGGACACGGTCCAGCTTCTGATCGTCGGGCTGGCGCCCGGTCTGCGCGGCGCCAACCGCACCGGCCGCCCCTTCACCGGTGACTATGCCGGCGACCTGCTCTACTCGACGCTGATCGCGCACGGGCTTGCGCGCGGTGAGTTCAAGGCGCGGCCCGATGACGGGCTGGAGCTCGTTGGCACGGCGATCACCAATGCAGTGCGCTGCGTGCCGCCGGAGAACAAGCCTGTCGGCGCGGAAATCTCGACCTGCCGCAGCTTCCTGGTGCCGACGATTGCACGCTTTCCCAAGTTACGCGCGGTGCTGGCGCTCGGATCGATCGCGCACCAGTCGACCGTGCGGGCGCTCGGCGAGCGCGTCGCCGCCTATCCGTTCAGGCATGGCGGGCAGTTGCCGGCCGGTGGCATCATGCTGTTTTCCAGCTATCACTGCTCACGCTACAACACCAACACCGGCGTCTTGACGGAGGAAATGTTCGTCAACGTGTTCAGCAAGATAGCCGCGTTCCTGAAGAAATAGATTCACTCCTCAATGCGCCGGCGTAAGCAGCGCGGCCAATTTCTCCGGCCCCCCCTGCAGGACGTTCAGGTCGACGTCACCCGCGATACCGTCCACGCGCCCCCGATTGTGGTACTGCCAGTAGATCCAGTCGTGGCGGTCCGGTTCCACCAGCAGCGACCGGAGCCAGAGCGGGCGAGTTGCGATCTGCCCGGCATAGGCAGCCTCGGCCTCATCGGTCAGATAGACGATCGCCGTCTTACCGAACGCCTGCTCGACAGGCCCGAGGAAAGCCTGGAGTTCGGCATTCAACTGTTCGGGCGATGGGCGCTGCGGACAGTTACCGCCGAACTCGACATCGACGACCGGCGGCAGCATGGGCTGATCGTGCGGTACCACCGAGATGAAATTCTTCGCCTGGTCTGCGCCTGGCCGGCAGAAGGTGAAGAAATGGTAGGCGCCCACGGCGATGCCGGCCGCGCGGGCCTCGAGCAGATTGCTGGCAAAGGCGCGATCGACATGATCGCCGCCCTCGGTCGCCTTGATGATGGCGAAGGCGACATCGTCGGCGGCAACGCGCCGCCAGTCGATCTGGCCTTGATGATGCGAGACGTCGATCCCTCTGACCGGATATTTGTTACGGTCGGGAGAATAGGTGTGGAAGTAGAAGAAGCCGCCGGCCGCCGCCATCGCCGCAAACGCCAGGCTCGTCAACCCCCAGAGGATGATCCGGTTCTTCAGAGCGTCCCCCTGGTATCTGCCGGTTGCGCTTGCCCGCAATTTGAAGCCAACCTGGCTTTTTCGAGGGCTACCGCCTGATGTTTCTCACCCACGCTCCTTCAAGAGCCGGCCCTTCTCGCGAGACCAGTCGCGCTGTTTTTCGGTTTCGCGCTTGTCGTGCAATTTCTTGCCGCGGCCCACGGCGAGCAGCAGCTTGGCGCGGCCCTGGTCGTTGAAATAGATTTTCAGCGGCACCAGCGTCATGCCTTCGCGGTCGACGCTCTGCGACAGCTTGGCCATCTCGCGCTTGTTTAGCAGGAGTTTGCGCCGCCGCCTGGGCTCGTGGTTGAAGCGGTTGGCCTGCAGATATTCGGGCAGATAGGAATTGATCAGCCAGATCTCGCCGCCTTCGACCGAGGCATAGCTGTCCTGGATGTTGGCCTGGCCCTGGCGAAGCGACTTGACCTCGGTGCCGGTCAGCACCAAGCCGGCCTCGATCGTGTCGAGCACCTCATAGGAAAACCGCGCCTTGCGGTTTTCCGCAACGGTCTTGTTGTTGGGATCGGCTTTTCTGACTTGATTCATGATGTGGAGAGGTGGCGCCTCATCCTCAATTAATCAAGCCGGCGTGCTTCATGGCCGCATCGATCTTCGCCGCGGTCGACTCCTCGACCGTGACAAGTGGCGACCGCACCACATTCTCCACCTTGCCGAGCTTCGACAGAGCGTATTTGGCGCCGGACACGCCGGGCTCCAGGAAGATCGCCTTGTGCAGGGGCAAGAGACGATCCTGCAATTCAAGCGCCTTGGCGCTGTCGCCGCAAAGCGTCGCCTCCTGGAATTCGGCGCACAGCCGCGGCGCGACGTTCGAGGTCACCGAAATGCAACCGACACCGCCATGGGCGTTGAAGCCGAGCGCCGAGGCATCCTCGCCGGAAAGCTGGATGAAGTCCTTGCCGCAGGTCATGCGCTGCTCGGACACACGCTCGACCTTGCCGGTCGCGTCCTTGACACCGACGATGTTCTTGAAGTCGTGCGCCAGCCGCCCCATCGTCTCCGGCATCATGTCGATCACCGAACGCGGCGGGATGTTGTAGATGATGATCGGCAACTTGGTCGCCCTGGCGACGGCGGCGAAATGCTCGTAGAGGCCGCGCTGCGTCGGCTTGTTGTAATAGGGCGTGACGACCAGGGCGGCATCGGCGCCGGCCTTTTCGGCATATTGCACGAGGCCAACGGCTTCCGCGGTGTTGTTGGAACCGGCGCCGGCAACGACCGGTGCGCGGCCCTTGGCCACCTCGATGCAGACCTTGACGACATGGCGGTGCTCATCGTGCGACAGCGTCGGCGACTCGCCGGTCGTGCCCACCGGAACCAGACCTGTCGTGCCTTCCCCGAGCTGCCATTCGACAAAGGCGCGAAAGGCTTTCTCGTCGAAACGCCCGCTCTGTTCGAACGGTGTCACGAGCGCAGTAAGCGAGCCTCTCAGCATGTCGTCCAACTCCTTGGGACTTGTTCATGCATGTCATTGTCCCAAAACTGGTAATCCACTTTTGGGTGACATGCATCGGTGTTTATCGTGCGCGCCTTCTAACGGAAAGCGAAGCGGCGCACCATAGTCTCGACACGGTTGCGCGGCAAGCATTGCCATGGTGCCAGCAAGCGCAATTCGAACGGCCTCGATAACTCTTTGTTTACGAGCCCTTCACGACCTAAGTTTAGGCTTCGAGGAAGCTTCGCCTGCTGGTAAAATGCCGGAATAAGGAAAGACACGAGACCATGCCGACCCGTCGGCCCCTCTTGGCGCTGCTTGGCGCCATCGCCGCGCTGATGCCCGGTGTGGCGATCAGCGGCAGCGTGGATGCGCGGGTCACCGCGGCGATCCCGATGCCGAGCCCGCAGTACAGCGCGCAGCAGACCCCCTCGCCCAGCGTCTTGCTGCTGAAGAGCGGGCTGGACGCGCTGGCGGCCGGTGATATTCCCGGCGCTCGCGGCGTGCGCGATGCGCTTCCCGCTCAATCGCTCGACCAGCATATACTGGCCTGGGCGATGGCACTTTACGGTGGCGACAAGGTTCCGAGCGGCGACATCGCCGCCGCCGCCAAGATGCTGCCCAACTGGCCGGGCACCATTGCCTTGCGCAAGAACAGCGAGCGGGCGCTCTATCGAGAAAACCCCGCTCCCGACATCGTCATTGCGGCGTTCGATGGCAGCCAGCCGCAAACATTCGAGGGCGTCATGGTTCTCGCCCGCGCCTATGTGGCGACGGGCAATGTCAAGGCGGCACGCTCGGTGCTGTCGCCGTTCTGGCGCACCACGATCCTGGAAGCCAAGGACGAGACGGCGCTGATCAAGGAATTCGGCAGTCTGATCCCTGCCGCCGACCACCGTTTTCGCATGGACCGGATGTTCTATGCCGACCGGGTCAATTCCGCGCTGCGCATTGCCGATCTTGCCGGCGCCCAGCAGTTTGCCGAGGCCTGGGCCGCGGCCGACAGAGGCGACAAGAATGCGTTGAAACTGCTGAATGCCGTCCCAGCATCCCAGCGATCTGCCGGCTATTTCTTCGCGCAGGCTGAGTATCTGCGCAAGCAGCAGGATTTTGCCGGCGCCGCCGCATTCGTGATGAAGGCGCCGACAGACCGCGAGGCACTGGTCGATCCGGATGCCTGGTGGGTCGAGCGGCGGGTGTTGTCGCGCGAACTGGTCGACCAGGGCGACATGAAGACGGCGTACAAGATTGTCGCCATGCATGCCGCCGAAAGTGCAGCCAATGCGGCCGAGGCCGAGTTCCATGCCGGCTGGTATGCGCTGCGCGGCCTGAACGACCCTAAGCTTGCCGCGACGCATTTTTCGCGCATCGCCGACCTTGCCCAGGGGCCGATGACCCTGTCGCGCGCCTATTACTGGCTCGGCCGTGCCGCGGAAGTCGGCGGTCCCGGCAACGCCAAGGACTATTTTGGCCGCGCTGCCAATTACGGCACGACCTTTTACGGGCAGCTTGCCGCAGAACGTGTCGGCCGGCAGGCGCTCAACATCGTCTATCCCACGGCCAGTGCCGCCGACCGGCAGAATTTTGCCGGCCGCGAGGCAGCCAGTGCGATCAAGCGGCTGCAGGAGGCGGGTTATGATCGCTATGCCGAAACGCTCTATCGCGACCTTGCCGGCCAATTGACCAGCCCGGGCGAACTGGCGTTGCTTGCAGTCCTTGCCGAGAAGCAGGGCAACCATTTCATGGCGCTGAAGGTCGGCAAGATCGCCGGCGCGCGCGGCATCGATGTCGGCGCGCTGTCGCATCCGCTCGGCGTCATTCCTGACTCGGCCAATATTTCCGGCTCGGGCAAGGCGCTGGCCTATGCGATTGCCCGCCAGGAGAGTGAATTCAACATCGGCGCCGTATCCAGCGCCGGCGCGCGGGGGCTGCTGCAGCTGATGCCGGGAACCGCCAAGCAACTGGCGAAGAAGGCCGGATTGCAGTTTTCGCAGGCGCGGCTGACGACCGACGCCGGCTATAACGCCACGCTCGGCTCGGCCTTCCTCGGCGAGCAGCTCGATCGCTTTAACGGCTCCTACGTGTTGACCTTCGCCGGCTACAATGCCGGCCCCAACCGGGCCAGCCAGTGGGTGGCGAAATACGGCGACCCGCGTGGCAAGGACATCGATGCGGTGGTGGACTGGATCGAGCGAATTCCCTACACGGAAACGAGAAGTTACGTGCAGCGCGTGATGGAGAACTACGAGGTCTACAAGATGCGTATTTCAGGCAAATACGACATCGTCGGCGACCTCGTGAACGGGCGAAGTTGACCGAAAGACTGCCAAAGGCCGAATATGGGGATCACAGGCCTAACCGCAATCTTTTGCCGACGCAGGCGGGATCATAGCTGACGCGTCGCGATCGCACCGCGGTTTTATAGGTGGCGGGCGATCCTTGACAAAGATAGGCCAAGTTCTATCGTCGTTTGTTGAATGCAACAGCTTACGCGGGTGGGACAGATGCTGTTGGCTGGGCCGGTCGCTTCTGTGCCGCGACGGGATAATTATACTGTGCATTGCTGGCGTTCAGGAGCGTATGATCCGCCGTTTCGGATGCCGGAGAATATAGCTAGCCGCCCGGAAGCGGCAGGGAGCTTACCGGGGCGGCATCTTATCGTTGAATTTCACGAAGCCGCGAGTCTCGACAACGCTGCTTTTGTCCTGCAGGTCCTGCGCCAGGCTGCCGAGGACGCCAAAGCACAACTCCTCGCACTGCACCACCATGTGTTCACACCCTCCGGCGGTGTCACGGCATTTGCGATGCTGGCCGAGAGCCATATTTCCATCCATACCTGGCCTGTCGAATGCTATGCGGCGCTCGACATCTTCATGTGCGGTGTCTGTAATCCCCTCGCTTGTCTGCCTGCCTTGTCAATGGCTTTCCGTCCAAAGCGCGCGACTGTACTGGACCTGACCCGCGGTTTGGATGCCATAGACTGAATTTGCCATTACAAACGTGGCCCTGGTCCCGCAGATTGAGGAATAGAATGCCGGTCCGCCAAGACTTCACTCCTCAGCAAATAGCTGGCGACGCACCGTTGCGGCCGTATCCTTTGCCACCTCTACCCCCCGGTCATTTCTACGTCGAAGCCGAAGACCCGCGTTCGCTTGGATCCGGCGGGATCTTCGTTCGGGAAGACGCCGATCCCTTTGATGAGTACAATTATCGCGTAAAGAGCATCGTCTATACAGGACGAACGCAGTTCCAGGATATTGTAGTTGCCGACACTTACAATTTCGGACGCGCTTTGTTCCTGGATGGCGCAATTCAAAGCTCTGCCGAAGACGAGGCCCTGTACCACGAGATGCTCGTACAGCCGGCGCTTTTGATGCACGACAATCCGCGCGACGTTCTGATCGTCGGCGGCGGAGAAGGAGCAACCCTGAGAGAGGTCCTGGCGCACCGGTCGGTTGGCAGCGCTGTGATGATCGACATTGATCGGGAGGTTGTCGCGGTCTGCCGTGACCAGTTGCCAACCTGGCATTGCGGCGCCTTCGAAGACCCGCGGGCGACGTTGCTTTATATGGACGGGCGGCGCTATCTCGAGGAGACCGACGCGAAGTTCGATATCATCATCATCGACGTCGTGGACATGCTTGAAAACGGGCCGGCGCAGCGTCTCTATACGCGACAATTTTACGAGCTTGCACACGGACATCTGCGTGCGGGCGGTATCCTCGTCGTGCAAGGGCTCGAATTTTCCTTTGCGGACTACAAGGCCCATTGCGCTCTTTCGCGCACGCTCCGAACCGTCTTCGCGGAAGTGCACAGCTACAAAACATGCGTTCCATCTTTTCTCGGCAGTTGGGGTTTTTTGATCGCCTCGCAGAGCGTCTCCCCTCACGATTTCGGTTCCGATGCGCTTGATAGGGCGATCTTGGCCCGCCTCGGCTCAGAATGGCTCGACCACGCCACGGGGGACTTCATCAAAGCCAGCTTCAGCCACTGCAAGGAAACCCGGTTCCTGCTCGATCTGCCTGGTCCAATCATCGAGGACGATGTAGCTTTTGTCGAGCCTCCCGATATCGCGGAAGAACAACCATTCGGCCAGCTTTTGCCGGCCTTGTCCGATTGACCGCCATATGACGTCACAGGAGGCGTACAAACCCGCGATTTGGCGCCTCAGGCAGGCCACGCCCGGTGAAGGCAATGTCTGGCTCACGCTTCAACACCCCACTTCACTCGAACTCATGCGGGAGCCACTGAGCGGCGTACGGCCGCCCTCGGATAAGGGGACGATCCTGACATTCGTCCATCTGTTACCCGGGATCGAGACGCCTTTTGACGTCCAGAAGGAATTCGAGACATGGGTGTTGCAGGACGATACAACGGCACCTTATCTGGAGGTGTCGGGTCGAAATATACGCCTTGTCTGGCGAGGTCGGCGAGGTCTGGCCTTCGCACCTATCCAGGCGGCCGAAGACTGTCTTGCGGCGGCGGCCGTCTTTTCGCATGTTTATGGCGCCCTGTCGGTCGAGGAGTCGCGTCTGGAGACAACGTGGCAATCGATGACAAACGACGTCGCTCTCACACACGACGTTCGGCGTATCGCGTTGCGCGAGCAGCGTCGCGTCAACCAGATGACCCGGCAGTTTCAGACCGCGCGCATTTTTGTGGCTCGGATGGACATCGCTTTGCAACGCCCGGAATCCAAGCTCTCCGCGGCAACAAGAAGGCTCTTTGGTGAGCTTGCATTACAGGCCGACCTCATATCTCGCGTCCGCGTGCTTGACGACGCGATCGAGGTCGGTGAGGATCTCTACGAGCTCGCCAATGACAGACTGATCGAACATCGAAACTATCTGGTCGAAGTATGGATCGAGACAGCCATCCTTTTTGCAATTTTGGCGGAGCTGGCCGTGTTGCTGGTCGATTTCTTTTCTAGATGACTGGCAATCCCTCGACATTTCCCGACTTCTTCTACGCGGCGCCAGACGGGCTGGGACTTCATGCCCGCGTCTACGGCGAAGCGAAGTCCGGACATTGGCCGGTCATCTGCCTGCCTGGGCTGACGCGCAACGCGCGAGATTTTCATAAGCTGGCGCTTTATCTTTCGACGCGATCCCCGGTGCCGCGCCAAGTGGTTGCCTTCGACTATCGCGGACGCGGACAGTCGGCCTACGATCCCGATGTCAGCCACTACAATGTCGGCGTCGAGGCCAGTGACATCCTTGCCGGGCTGGCCGCGCTTGGCATCGAAGAGGCGGCTTTCATCGGTACCTCTCGCGGCGGGCTGATCATCCATGTGCTCGGCGCGCTGCGTCCGGCCGTGCTGAAAGCCATTGTTCTCAACGACATCGGGCCGGTGATCGAGGCGGCCGGCCTCGCCCATATCCAGTCCTATCTCGAACGCGCACCGAAGCCGAAAACCTTCACCGAGGCGGTGGATGCCCAGCGCAGCGTTCACGGCAAGGATTTTCCCATACTCACCGACGCCGACTGGACGCGGATGGTGGAGGCGCTCTGCCGCGAGACGGATCAAGGGCTGTTGCCGGATTTTGATCCGAAACTGGTCGAGATGGTCGCCAATCTTGACCTGTCAAAGCCTTTGCCGGCGCTGTGGCCGCAGTTCGAGGCGTTGGCAGCCATTCCCCTGCTCGCCATCCGTGGCGCCAATTCCAGGCTCTTGTCGCCTGAAACTCTGGAGCAGATGCGTCAGCGCCATCCAACGATGGAAACGATCATCGTCGAGGGCCAGGGACATGCCCCTTTCCTCGAAACCGGCAGCTTGCCCGACTCGATTGGCGCGTTTCTGGACAACGCAGAACGGCAGAGTCGTCCAGGGGACACTTCGGGACCTTGAACGTTCAATTGTCCCGACTTCATAACCGATTGGCTTTCGTCCGCTCGCGGACCGCTCCTTACCTCCCCGTACGGAGGCGAGGAGAAGACGGCTGGCCCGTGCATCGCTGACAATTGGCGAATCATCAATGGTGAGCTCGGCCTATATGCCGAGATGAGAAGGAAATCGGCTGCAACTACTCAACCCATCCTGCAACGCCGGCGATTGCGACAATGGCGACGAGAACGTCCCTCTCCCCATCTATATACGGGGAGAGGACGCAGGCAGGCAGGCGGGCGGCAGCGCCGACCCACGCGACCAATTGGCAAACCCGGCCCGGCGCTAGTTTGCTTTGGAGCCTTTACCGGGGGCCTTTACCGCTTCGCTCTTCGATTTGCGCGCCGGCTTCGAGGCCGAAGGCGTGGTCAGCGGCGACGAAAATGCGGAGCTTTCAACGCCGTTGGCCGCCCCGCAACCCCGAGGCGTCTCGAGCACGGTGACACAGCCGTCGAGATCATTGGTGGCCAGATGCGCGTAGCGCATGGTCATCGACAAGGTCTGATGGCCGAGCCACATCTGCACGCGCCTGATGTCGATGCCGCCCTGGACAAGACGCGAGGCACAGGTATGGCGCAATATATGCGGGACCACCTGATCGTCTGCGCCAAGACCGACTTCAGCCTTCGCGTCGTTCCAGATGGCACGATATTGCGCCTGGGTGAGCTTGGTGAACGGACCTTTGGGCCGGCGGCCCTCGGTCGGAGGCAGCTTGATTACCTCCTTGACCCGCTCCGTCATCGGAATGGTGCGGCTGCGGCCGGATTTGGTGATCCAGAAGGAGACGCGATTTTCCTGTATATCGTTCCAGATCAGTCCGAGCGCCTCGCCAAGACGGCAGCCGCTGTCGACCAGGAAGACGGAAAGCCTGTAGGCATCCTCGCTGCGGCTCCTGATGGCGGCGAACAGCCTGGCCTCTTCGTCCCTCTCGAGGAAGCGAATCCGTCCCGCCCGCTCCTTCTGGCGGCGGAACTCGGGCAGGCTGTGGATATCCCCCATCTTGTAAGCCTTGCGCAGCAGTTTGCTGAGGGCAGCCATCTTTCGATTGATGGTTGCGTTGCTGTTGCCGCGCTGGCGCAAGGTGCCGATAAGGTTATCAAGGGTACTCTGGTCAAAGGCGCTGAAACGCTCCCCGAGGAGGATCTCGTCTATTTCGCCGATGAACGAGCTGACATTATATTTATGCCGCCCATCATCCCACAATATATCGCGGTATGCTGAAAAAAGATCTCCGACCCTATGCGACTTTACTTCTCTTATCTTATCGAACGTGTACTTTATCTTGGAGTTATGAGAAGAAAACACCGCAAAATGATCAGAGGGGTATCCCTCTTGAATCGCTTCGTTTGTCATTATTAGCCACACCCCCGAGTGGATAGGTCAGACCTAGCCTACTTGGAAGCGTCCTTTCAAGAGTTTTTGTCAGACAAAACGATTTCATCCACCTGACGGCGAATCCCACGAAACCGTTCCGCAGACTTCAATCAGCTACCGTTCCCCCTGTTCCTTCTGTTTGCCCAAAGCCCAGTCACGAAACAAAACAGCCCGGGCGTTCGTGCGCCCGGGCTGGATTTCACCTGTAAGGAACCAGCCCTTAGAACGAGCGCTGGAAGCGGAGGATACCGCCGAAGCCGTCGCTGCTGACAGCGCGATAATCGCTGGTGGCCTTGTTGATATAGTCAACTTCGCCGATGATCGTGAAGCCGGGCACGATATCGTAAGCAATGTTCGCGGCTACGCCGAGGCTCTTGCCTTCATCGTAGGAGACCTGCGCGTTGAACGAGGTCTTCTCGTTGAACTTGTAGGTACCGCCGCCGAAGATGGCCCAGTTGCCTTCCCAGTTCTTGAAGGAGTTGTGGATGACGTTGCTCTCCGAGCCATAGTTGACCATGGCGAACAGCGACAGTTCGTTGGTGGCGTTCACGTCCAAACGGACCTTGCCGCCCCACTCTTCCCACACGCTGTCATAGACGCCGGTCGCGCTGATCGAGCCCCAGCCCTGCGTGTACTTCACGCCGCCGACGACATGCGGAACATAGCTGTCGACCGTGTTAACACCAGCGCCGTCTTCGAGCGAGATCACAGCCGAGAAGCCGTTGCCGGCGTCGAAGTAGTACTGAACCACGCCGGTGTCGAAGTCGCCGCCGTAACCAACGAGCGAATCGTCGATGACGTTGCCGGCGTAACCGCTGAACGTGACCCAGGCCGACTCGTCCTTACCAACGCGGAAACCGCCGAGCTGAATCCAAGCGAAGTTCAGCGAGACGCCCCTGCCGGCAGCCACGGCATAGTTTGCGGCGTCAACTTGGGTTTCCCAGTTGAAGCGGGTTTCGGTGTAGGTCTTCAACGTGCCGAGCTCGGTTTCCTGGCCGGTCCAGGTCTTCAGCGCGAAGCGAGCGTGCTTGTAGAAAGTGTCGTTGAGCGAACCGGGATCCGAACGATCGTTGACGTCCGTAAGGCCGTTAACTTTGCCGGCGCCGATGTCGTAACGGACATAGCCGCCGATGCGCAGGCAGGTTTCGGTGCCGGGGATGTAGAAGTAGCCAGCGCCGTAGACGTCGCAGATCTTGACGTATTCAGCGGGTTCCGGCTCGGCGACGACGACGGCGTCGGCGGCGCGCGCACCGGAAACTGCGATCAGGGCCGCAGCGGAGCCGAGAAGAAGGCTCTTGATGTTCATTTTCTGACCTCCAGTCAGAATCGAAAACGCAGGCCGACAAAAAGCAGGTCAAATGGCCGTTTCTCGTTCTATCTCAGATAGATAGCATCACGACCCGCCGACGAGGCTCAGTTCGCCAAAATCGCTTGTCGCAAAAGCCTTGCCCGATCCGGGCGTTGGCCTCGGTTTCGACGGCGATGCACGCCATCAAGGCAAACGGCGGATCAGCCTTGGTCGAAGTCACACGGCCTGATCGATGATTCGAAGCTCGCAAGGCTTGGGGGTGGCGGAGAGGATGGGATTCGAACCCACGAGAAGCTTTTGACCTCTACTCCCTTAGCAGGGGAGCGCCTTCGACCACTCGGCCACCTCTCCGTTGCGCCGCTGGATAAAGAAAAGCGCCGGCACAATCAACAAGCCCCAGCCATTATCTCGGAAAAAGAAATCATTATGTCGAAAAATAACCGCGTGCCGCACCGTGGCTTTCCCAGCTGCGGCGGTTCTGCGGCAAATCCCTGGCACGTGACTCGCCGCCTCGCCTTGATTCCGTCAGCCGCGTGCCGGATTCGGCTGGAAATACGCAGATGCGGCGGGCCTGATGGTTAACGAGAGCTTTCTGAGTGAGGCCAAATCGTGTCATTTGTGCAACAACGCTGGGGGATAGCAGCCGAACAGCCCTTTCGCCGGTACGATCGTGGTTGAACGCGGCCGTCTCATGGGTAATGTCGATTTCGAAGGAGCGGCGCGGTGCGCATCTTTTTCGGTAGTGGGGATGGGGCAGGGAACGCTGTCCTTCAGCAAAGAATACCCAGACCCGTTTTTTAACTTTTGACTGGAGGTCAGAAAATGAACATCAAGAGCCTTCTTCTCGGCTCCGCTGCGGCCCTGATCGCAGTTTCCGGTGCGCGCGCCGCCGACGCCGTCGTCGTCGCCGAGCCGGAACCCGCTGAATACGTCAAGATCTGCGACGTCTACGGCGCTGGCTACTTCTACATCCCCGGCACCGAAACCTGCCTGCGCATCGGCGGCTACGTCCGTTACGACATCGGCGTGGGCGACCATGGCACCAATGATGGCGTCAACAACGTTCTGGACCACATGGGTGATGGCAGCCACGACACCTACTACAAGCAGGCTCGCTTCGCGCTGAAGACCTGGACCGGCCAGGAAACCGAGCTCGGCACGTTGAAGACCTACACCGAGACCCGCTTCAACTTCGGCAACAACACCGGCGACTATACCGATCCGGATGGTGCTGGACCGTTGACCGCCAGCACCGACTGGCAGGGCCACAACAAGACCACCTCGCTGAACTTCGCCTGGATCCAGCTCGGCGGCCTGCGCGTTGGTAAGGACGAATCGGCGTTCGATACGTTCATCGGCTACGCCGGCAACGTCATCCAGGATACGATTGTTCCTTACGGCGGCTTCGACACCAACGTCATCCAGTACTACTTCGACGCCGGCAACGGCTTCTCGGCAGTGGTCTCGTTGGAAGAAGGCTACGGCGCCTACTCGATCGACAGCTACGTTCCGCATGTCGTCGGCGGTGTGAAGTGGACGCAGGGCTGGGGCGCGATCACCGGCGTGGTTGCTTATGACAGCAACTACGAAGAAGTCTCCGGCAAGGTTCGCCTGGACGTGAACGTCTCGAATGAACTGTCGCTGTTCATCATGGGCGGCTACGGCGCCGATAACAACATTGGCGATTCTCCGACGACCGGGTTCGCCGGTGGCCGCGCCATGTACAAGCAGTGGGGCGGCAACTGGGCAGTGTGGGGCGGTGGCACCTACAAGTTCAACGAGAAGACCTCGTTCAACGCCCAGGTGTCGTATGACGACTGGAAGAACCTCGGCATCGCAGCCAACATCGCGTATGATGTCGTTCCCGGCTTCACGGTCACGGCCGAAGTCGACTACCAGAACGTCGGCAGCGACGACCTTGCCAAGGGCTGGTTCGGCGCCGACAAGAAGAGCAACGTCGGCGGTMTCCTCCGCTTCCAGCGCTCGTTCTAATAGATTTCGCCTTGTCGAAATCGAAACCCGGCGGGCAACCGCCGGGTTTTTTCATGGGACTCATCGAAAAGTGCCGCGATGCCTTCGCGAGGACGAGGCCTTCTTGTTGGCAGGCTCGAAGAGCCGAGGCCGCGCCTCTGACAGTTAGTCTGATGATTTGGCCGATAGGCGGCTCCGTCACATGTCGCGCGGCCAGAGCGCTGTCAGTGCCGACGGCACCCAGAGAGCTTTCGTGCAGGATGACACGCTGACACAACGCTTCCGTACAACCGAAGGCGAGCCAGCTATTGCTGCGCTCGCGGTCGACGACGCGCCTCTTCGGCACGCGCTCGGGCTTCATCGGCAAATCGATGCCGGAGGCGATTTTCGGCCGCGGGATTCGGTCCGGGCGAAATTTTCAGGTACTTGGGCCCATTGCCCATCACCCTTGGCTAGCAAAAAAACCAATCGAATCCATAAGATTCGACTGTTCGGCGGCGTTGGTCAAAAGTCCTTCGCCTCGGTTATCAGCGTCGACAACGAAAGTCGCCGACGCCATATGTACACCAACCACGGCGTGCAAATTGCGAGGTATGATCAGGTTTCCGCGAGGTCGCCCAGCGCTTCAATCAGCGGCTGAATCTCGGTTTCATAATTCTTCCAGCGCTTGACGGAAGATCTGTAGATCGGCTGGCGCACCTGCCAGCGGCTGGGCGTGTTGACCGAACCATCCCTGTCGAAAAAGCGCAGGCAGGCGCCGTCCCAGGGCAGACCAAGATGGTCTATAAGCCGGCGCGACTGCGCTTCCTGATCGTCGACAAGAGTCTCGTAGCGATTTTCAAAGATCAAGCCTGGAAACACCTTGTTCCAATGCTGCATCAGCCGGTCATATTCGCGGTAATACAGGCCAAGCGTCCTCAAATCGCTGTTGTAGCTGTGCCCCTCGCCGAACCTTAAGACAAAGCAAGAGACGCAATTGTCGATAGCATCACGACGGCAATGAATGATGCGCGCGTTGGGGAAAAGAAGGCCGATCAAACCGATCAGTTCAAAATTGTGCGGCATCTTATCCACGATCCGTCGTGCGGCAGGTGCCCGCTCGCTCAGATAAGTCAGATGCTCTTCGGCCAATGTTCCGGACAGGTTTCTTGTGATCGACGCGATCGCCTGGCTCAAATCTTCTGCCGACGACTTTCTCAGTCCGATCGCATTCGCGACCCGCCTAAGCTTCATAAGTTCGCCCGCGCCGTGAACATCGGGATGACTTGCGCAAATCTGTTCCGTAAGCGTCGTTCCCGAGCGAGGCATGCCGACCACGAACACAGGAACTTCGGAAGGATTCCCAAAGCCTGTCCTGGCAGCCAGCATTTCCGGCGTGAAGGTCTCGATCAACGAATCGACCCAAAGACGATATCGGCCGATGTCGAAGTTGCGGCCTGAGGCCTTTTTCGAACTGTTGAAATGCTCGAACGCATCCTTATAGCGCTTGAGGTCGTTCAGCACCTTGCCGGCCGCCAGATGGAGCTTCTCGGCGCCGTCTCGATCCAGCTTGGGGTTTTCGAGTTCACCAAGAATGGATTTGAGTTCCCTTGGCTCTTCGGTGAATTTTTGCGTCTGCACAAGATCGTTATAGGCTGTCGGCACAGCGATGCGACGGTCGATTGCCTCATGGAGGTACGCGGCGGCTTCATCCATGCGTCCGACACTGGTGAGCGCACGGGCCAATCCGATGCGCACCTTTGGATGATCCTTGTTGATCTTCAGTGCCTTCTCGTACAACGGCAAGGCCATCTCGGGCTTGTCAAAATCGACGTAAGCATCCCCCAACGCACAAAGCGCCTCGATAAGGCCTGGCTGCAACTCCAAGGCATACTGCATGTGCCTTATCGCAGGCGAATACTCGCTTACCTTCACATATGCCGAGGCCAGACCGAGATGATAATAGGGATTCTTGGGTTCCGCATCGACCGCTCGCGCGAAATATCGCAAAGCCGCCTCATCCTCATACCCCAAGCAAATGGTCCCCAGTATGTAGAGAGCGAGGGGGTGATTTGGCGTGCGCGACAGAACTCGAAGGCACAGGTCCTGCGCTTCGTTGAGGCGCTTTGCCTGCTGGAGAGCATAGGCCTGTTTCAGCAGCGCTTCATCGGCCTGCCCAGGTGAAAGCGACTTTGCCGTCGACAGATTTGGCTTTGGGATGGGGCCAGGCTTGACGTGTTTGGACCAGGCGGGCGGCAGACGATTGTTCATGGTCCCTCGCTAGCAAAAAGAGACGACGGAATCCAGCGTTACGGCCGCAGACCGCGGGGTGCTTGCACGGCCAGCGTGGCCACGCTAGCAAGAAGTCCCTTTGTCCAAGCGAGCTCCCGCCATGCGTCAGCGCCCTGCCCTCTCGCCGATCATCGCAGCACTCCCCTCGACCGTGCCGTTTGTCGGCCCGGAAGCGCAGGAGCGCGAGCGCGGGCGGGCTTTTCGTGCCCGCATCGGCGCCAATGAGAGCAGTTTTGGCCCATCGCCACGCGTCATCGCCCGCATGGAGCGCGTCGCGCGCGACCAGTGGATGTATTGCGATCCCGACAATTACGAGCTGAAGGTCGCGGCTGCCGCGCATCACGACGTGGCGGTGGAGAACGTCGTTGTCGGCGAAGGCATAGACGGCCTGCTCAGCCTGGTGGCGCGCATGTATGTGGCGCCTGGCGATGCCGTGGTCACCTCGCTCGGCGCCTATCCGACCTTCAATTTCCACATCGCAGGCGTCGGCGGGCGGCTGGCCACCGTCCCCTACGAGAACGATCGCGAAAGCCTGGATGGTTTGCTTGAGGCGGTCGTCAAGGAGAGGGCACCGCTGGTCTATCTGTCCAACCCGGACAATCCGATGGGCAGTTGGTGGGAGGCGAAGGAGGTAATCCGCTTCATCGAAGCGCTGCCGGAGACCACCATGCTGGTGCTTGATGAGGCCTATGGCGAACTGGGGCCGGCCTCGGCGCTGCCGGCGATCGATATCTCGCGACCAAATGTCATCCGCATGCGAACCTTTTCAAAGGCTTATGGGCTTGCCGGGATACGCTGCGGCTATGCGATTGCGGAGGCCGAGGTGATCCGCGACTTCGAGAAGATCCGCAACCACTACGGCGTCAGCCGCATGGCGCAGATCGCCGGCGTCGAGGCGCTCGCCGACCAGGCCTATCTCGAGACGGTGGTGGCGCGGGTAGCTGCCGGACGCCGGCGCATCGCTGATATCGCCGAGCAGAACGGGTTGAAACCGCTGGCCTCGGCGACCAATTTCGTCACCATCGACTGCGGCCATGACGGCCCCTTCGCGCTGAAAGTGCTGCAAGGTCTGCTGTCACGTGATGTGTTCATCCGCAAGCCGATGGCGCCAGGGTTAGACCGCTGCATTCGCGTCAGCGTCGGCCTCGACCACGAATTGGATGTCTTTGCCTGGGAACTGCCGGGCGCGCTGGCCGCAGCGCGGGGGAACTAGGCTATCCGCGGCGTTCGGATGCTGGCGCTCCGCCTAGCAGATGCCTGGCGCGTGCCAATATATCCGACAATTCGGCGGCTTCCTCGTCGCCCAGGTCCACGGTCAAGCGGGTGAGATCGCGATCCGCGGCCGACTGAAGCGCAGCGAGCGCGGCCTGGCCGCGAATGGTGAGCGAAAGCATGCGACCGCGCAGAGCCCCGGGGTCGGTGCGCATTTCGGTCAAGCCGACGGCAGAGAATTTTCGAAGGATTCTCGTTACATAGGCGGGATCCAGTTGGAGTTCCCCGGCAATGTCGGACGCTGCCGGTCCGAAATCGATTTGAAACGCCCGTGCCAGAAAGCCTGCCTTGCGGCCAGGGGTGGCGGTAATACGGCCAGTTCGACCTCCCAGTTCGAACAGCACCCGCGCCTCGGTCAGCGTAAAGCCGCTGTGCGTCAAGGTTTCGTCGAGCAGGCCGATCAGGCCGGTATAGAATCGGTTGAAGCATCTGAGATCGCGGACCAAGGCACTGCGATCGGCTGGCATGTCATGCGCCTTCCCTGAGATTCCACATCGGTGGATCATTGCGCAAAACTTGACCAAGTCAACTATTTATTGGACCAAGGCATCCATCTTGCGAGCAAGCCGCGGCTCCTGTTCGATAGTCCCCTTCACGCCAGTTGCTTTCGCTCGTTCCTGCGCCAGACTCTATGCAAGGGAGCGCACGATGAACGATCGGAAAAGGGCTGTGCAGGCCCGCATACACGGCAAGGTGCAAGGCGTCGGCTACAGGATCTGGGCGAGACGCGAAGCGGCAGGGCTTGGACTGGTGGGCTGGGTGCGCAACGAAAGAGAAGGCACGGTAACGGCATGGCTCGCCGGCACCGAAACGGAGATTTCATCCATGATCGAGCGGCTTTGGCAAGGTCCTGTGGGCGCTTCAGTCTCGCGGGTAGATGTGGAGGAGATCGAGACCTGGACCGCTCCCGGAGACTTCAGGATCGTCGCATAGGCGTATGCGCGTTAACCGGAGCTGGTCTGACATCCTTGAATTAATTGAACGTTCGTTTTATTATCGCCAACTCAACGAGGCGATCATGGCGCGCACCACAGGATCCGACGGCGAGCGAACCGAGGCGGCAGTCCGCGAAGCGGCGGTCAACCTGATCGCACGCTACGGCTACGAGGCGATGTCGATGCGCCAGCTTGCGGCCGAGGTTGGCGTGCAGGCGGCCGCGCTCTACCGCTATTTTCCAACCAAGGAAGACCTGCTGTTCACGCTGATGCGCGAGCACATGGAGGGCCTTCGGGCGGCCTGGCAACACGCGAGGCCAATCGATGCGGATCCAGCGGAACAACTTGCGGCCTATGTGCGCAACCACATCGCGTTCCACATCGAGCGCCGACATGCCACGCATGTGTCGAACATGGAACTGCGCAGCCTTTCGCCCGACAGGCTGACACAGATCCTGCGCTTGCGCACAGCCTACGAAAAGGAACTGCGCACCATCCTGCGAGAAGGCGCCGAAGCCGCGATCTTCAGCATCGAGGACACCGGCCTGACGGCCATGGCGCTGATCCAGATGATGACCGGCGTCATCGTCTGGTTTCGCCAAGGCGAGCGGCTGTCGGTCACTGAAGTGACGGCGACATATCTTTCAATGACAATGCGCCTGGTTGGCGCGAGGATGGATACCTACAGCGCCGCACGTCCTTTGGACCTGCAAAGGACGCTGTAGCACTTAAATATTGCGCATGATCCTGTCCGAAAATCGAAGTCGATTTTCGGGGTCACGCGGCAGGAGGACGCCATGTACACGAACACGCTCAGCTTCGGGCATGACGAGGACATCGAGGCACTGCGCGACATGGTGCGCCGCTTCGCTCAGGACAGGATCGCGCCGATCGCCGGCGACATCGACCGCCAGAACGAATTTCCGGCGCATCTGTGGCGTGAGCTCGGCGACCTCGGCCTGCTTGGAATCACCGCCGATCCCGATTTCGGCGGCAGCGGCATGGGGTACCTCGCCCATGTGATCGCGGTGGAGGAAATTTCCCGCGCCTCGGCTTCGGTCGGCCTTTCCTACGGCGCGCACTCCAACCTCTGCGTCAACCAGATCAACCGCTGGGCGACGCCGGCGCAGAAGGAAAAGTTCCTGCCGCCGCTCTGTTCGGGCGAGCGCGTCGGCGCGCTGGCGATGTCTGAGTCCGGCGCCGGCTCCGATGTCGTCTCGCTCAAGCTGCGCGCCGAAAAACGCAACGACCGCTACGTGCTCAACGGCAGCAAGATGTGGATCACCAACGGCCCTGACGCCGATACGCTGGTCGTCTATGCCAAGACCGATCCGGAGCGGAAATCGCGCGGCATCACCGCCTTCATCGTCGAAAAGGCTTTTGCAGGGTTTTCCGTGGCGCAGAAACTCGACAAGCTCGGCATGCGCGGCTCCAACACCGGCGAACTGGTGTTTGAAAATGTCGAGGTGCCGTTTGACAATGTGCTGCATGAGGAAGGACGCGGCGTCGAAGTGCTGATGTCGGGCCTCGACTATGAACGCACCGTGCTTGCCGGCGGCCCGATCGGCCTGATGGCGGCGTGCCTCGACGTGGCGATCCCCTATGTGCATGAGCGCAAGCAGTTCGGCCAGCCGATCGGCGAGTTCCAGCTCGTGCAAGGCAAGCTGGCCGACATGTACACGGTTATGAACGCCGCACGCGCCTACGTCTACGCCGTCGCGGCCGCCTGCGACCGCGGCCGGACCACCCGCAAGGACGCCGCCGGCTGTGTTTTGTTCGCCGCCGAAAAGGCGACGCAGATGGCGTTGGACGCCATCCAGCTGCTGGGCGGCAACGGCTACATCAACGATTATCCGACCGGCCGGCTGCTGCGCGACGCCAAGCTCTACGAGATCGGCGCCGGCACCAGCGAAATCCGGCGCTGGCTCATCGGCCGCGAGATCATGGCGGAGGGGGCGTGAGCATGGCCGTCCTGCAAACCCAGATATCGCCCTCCTCCGACACCTTTCGCGCCAATGCCGATCGTATGCGCGCGCAGGTCGCCGACATCGCCGAAAAGGCCGCGACCGTCGAGCGGGGCGGCTCGGAGGAGGCGCGCGAGCGCCATATTTCCCGTGGCAAGCTGCTGCCGCGCGAACGCCTCGCGCAATTGCTCGACACTGGTTCGCCCTTCCTCGAGATCGGCCAGTTCGCGGCGTGGTCGATGTATGGCGAGGAGATTTCCTCGGCCGGCATGATCGCCGGCGTCGGCCGGGTCGAGGGCACCGAGGTGATGGTCGTCGTCAACGATGCCACGGTGAAGGGCGGCACCTACTATCCATTGACGGTAAAAAAGCACCTGCGGGCGCAGGAGATCGCGCTGCAGAACAACCTGCCCTGCATCTATCTGGTCGACAGCGGCGGCGCCAATCTGCCCAATCAGGACGAGGTGTTTCCCGACCGCGAGCATTTCGGCCGCATCTTCTACAACCAGGCCAACATGTCGGCTGCCGGCATCCCACAGATCGCCTGCGTCATGGGGTCCTGCACCGCCGGAGGCGCCTATGTGCCGGCGATGTCGGACGAGACGATCATGGTGCGCAACCAGGCGACCATTTTTCTCGGCGGCCCGCCGCTGGTGAAGGCGGCCACCGGCGAGGACGTCAGCGCCGAGGATCTGGGGGGCGCGGATGTGCATACGCGGCTTTCCGGCGTCGCCGATCATTATGCGATGGACGACGAACATGCGCTTGCCATCTGCCGGCGCATCGTCAAAAACCTGAATCGGAACAAGAGCGTAAGCCTGAACTTACAGAAATCGATTCCGCCGCTTCATCCGGCGGATGAACTCTATGGCGTCGTGCCGACCGATTTGCGCCAGCCCTACGATGTGCGCGAGGTGATCGCGCGCCTCGTCGACGGGTCCGAGTTCGACGAGTTCAAACAGAACTACGGCACGACGCTGATCACCGGTTTTGCCCATCTCCACGGCATGCCGGTCGGCATCATCGCCAACAATGGCGTGCTGTTTTCCGAAAGCGCGCTGAAGGGCGCGCATTTCATCGAGCTGTGCTGCCAGCGCGGGATCCCGTTGGTCTTTCTGCAGAACATCACCGGCTTCATGGTCGGCCGGAAATACGAGGCCGGCGGCATTGCCAAGGATGGCGCCAAGCTGGTGATGGCGGTCGCAACCGCCAGGGTTCCGAAGGTGACCGTCATCATCGGCGGTTCGTTCGGGGCCGGCAATTACGGCATGTGCGGCCGCGCATATTCCCCACGCTTCCTGTGGATGTGGCCGAACGCCCGCATCTCGGTGATGGGCGGCGAACAGGCGGCAACCGTGCTCGCCATGGTCAAGCGCGAAGGCATCGAGCGCAAGGGCGGCGAATGGAGCGCCGAGGAGGAGGCGAAATTCAAGAAGCCGATCCTGATGAAATACGAGCATGAGGGCCATCCGCTCTACTCGTCAGCCCGCCTCTGGGACGACGGCATCATCGATCCAGCGAAGACGCGCGAGGTGCTGGCGCTCAGCCTTTCGGCCACGCTCAACGCCGAGATCGAGGACACGCGCTTCGGCGTGTTCAGGATGTGAGATGATCAAGGTGCTGGACAGGATCCGCATCCACACCGGCGACATCACGAAGCTGGATGTCGACGCCATCATCAATGCCGCCAACACCTCGCTTCTCGGCGGCGGTGGAGTCGATGGCGCCATCCACCGCGCGGCGGGTCGTGAGCTCGAGTTCGAATGCCGGATGCTGCACGGATGCAGGGTCGGCGACGCCAAGATCACCAAGGGTTACAAGCTGCCGGCTCGACATATCATCCACACGGTCGGGCCGGTCTGGCAGGGCGGCGGCAAGGGCGAAGCCGAACTGCTCGCCTCTTGCTATATCAGATCGCTGGATCTCGCAGCCGCCAACGACTGCCGTTCGGTGGCGTTTCCCGCGATCTCGACCGGTGTTTACCGCTACCCCAGTGTCGAGGCGACCGCGATCGCTGTCGGCACGGTCGGCATGATCGTCGAAGATAGAAAATTGCCGGAAACCATCATTTTCTGCTGCTTCGACGACGAAACGGCGGACCTATACCGGCAGGCCGTTGCTACCCTGCGAAAAGGCTGAACTGCATGGATCAGCCGATTCATCAGCATAGGCAGCATCGAACCTTCGCTGGTGAACTGGCGTCGAGACAAAATATTCGCTACCGCTCATCCTGCACAGTGCAATGGGGACAAGGCGGAAATGAAACTGAAATATTGCCGGAAAACGTTTGCTTCGATACTTGCAAGTTTTCTCATATTCGCAATACATGGCGTTGGTTCGGCGGAATCGCTGGCGGGCAAGATGGGCGACAAGCGGTTTTCTCCGACCTTGTCACTCGATCCGAAGGAAGCCTGCTACAAGTCCTACCTCGCCTATATCGCGGCGAGCGGCCATTCAGCCTACGCCACGACGTTCTATTCGCGCGTCGTCGATCTCCACATTTTCTGCAGCGTGAAGCTGAACGCACCTTCGCAGAAGGCCGCGGAGGAAACGGCGTTGCGCGCCTGCCAGAGCGGCTTCGCCAGGTGGAAGGTCAAGACCGCGAGCGGCGGCTGCGCGATCGCTGCATCGAAGTAACCCGGCGGCCAGACTGGTGCCGCCCGAGGCAAACCCGGGAGGCTCCATGTTCGCCAAGATCCTGATCGCCAATCGGGGCGAGATCGCTTGCCGCCTCATCCGCACGGCCCTCAAGCTCGGCGTGCACACCGTCGCGGTCTATTCAGATGCCGACGCGAAATCCCTGCATGTCGAGATGGCCGACGAGGCCGTTCACATCGGCCCCTCGCCGGTCGGCGAGAGTTACTTGCGCGGGGACCGGATTGTCGCGGCGGCGCTTTCGACGGGGGCGCAAGCCATCCATCCCGGTTACGGCTTCCTGTCGGAAAATCCTGATTTCGTCGACCAGGTGGTGGCGGCGGGACTCACCTTCATCGGCCCGTCGGCCGCCTCGATACGCGCCATGGGGCTGAAGGATGCCGCCAAGCGGCTGATGGAGATAGCCGGCGTTCCCGTCGTTCCAGGCTACCATGGCGAAGCGCAGGAGATCGTGCTGCTTGCCTCCAAGGCACGCGAGATCGGCTATCCGGTGCTGATCAAGGCGCGCGCCGGTGGCGGCGGCAAGGGCATGCGGCGCGTCGAGCATCCCGATGATTTCTCCGAGGCACTCTCCAGCGCCCGGCGCGAGGCAAAGGCTGCTTTCGGCGACGACCGCGTTCTGGTCGAGAAATATGTCGACAAGCCGCGACACATCGAAGTGCAGGTGTTCGGCGACAATTTCGGCAATGTCGTGCATCTCTACGAACGCGACTGCTCGGCGCAGCGCCGCCATCAGAAGGTGATCGAGGAAGCCCCTGCCCCCGGCATGACGCCGGCCCTGCGCAAGGCGATGACGGAAGCGGCCGTGAAGGCTGCCAAGGCGATCGGCTACTCAGGCGCGGGCACCATCGAATTCATCGTCGATGCCTCGCAAGGCCTCAAGCCCGACCGCTTCTGGTTCATGGAGATGAACACCCGCCTGCAGGTCGAGCATCCCGTCACCGAAATGGTCACCGGTACCGACCTGGTCGAGTGGCAGCTGCGGGTTGCCAGCGGCGAAAAGCTGCCGAAGATGCAGAGCGAGATCGCGCTGGGCGGTCATGCGCTGGAGGCGCGCATCTATGCCGAGGATGCCGCAAAGGGGTTCCTGCCCGCAACGGGCACGCTGCATCATCTGAAGTTCCCCGAGGCGGCCTGCGAGGGCGCCACGATGCGCGTCGAGACCGGGGTACGGGCCGGCGATGCCATCTCCCCCTATTACGATCCGATGATCGCCAAGCTGGTGGTTCATGCAAAGGACAGGCAAGCAGCGCTGGAAGCGCTCGGCGCGGCGCTGTCGCAGACCGAAATCGCCGGTTCCACCGTCAACACCGGTTTCCTTGCCGCCCTGGCCGCCGATCCCGACTTTTGTGCTGGTGACGTCGACACCGGCCTGATCGGCAGACATCAGGCGGTACTGACCGGGGTCGCGCCGCCGACCGGTGAGATCATCTCGGCGGCAGCCCTTGCCGCCTCCGGTGCGGCAGCCTTGCCGCCATCGAACGACCCGTGGTCGTCGCTTTCCGGCTACGCGCATTTCCACGGCGTGGCGCGTCGCACGCGGCTGAAGTTCGGCGAGACCGACATAGCGGCAAAGGTTTCGGTACGGCCGGACGGACGCTTCCAGGTGGCACTCGATGCGCCCTATGACAGCGCCAATTCGCATGATTTTCGCGCCGCTCCCCGCCTTGCCCGCTGGCCTGGCCACATCACGGTGTTCGAAGGCGCCGTCGGCTACACATTCGCGGCGCCGGACCCCTTGGCGCGGAGCGATGACGCCGCTGCCGCTTCCGGCAGCCTGCGTGCGCCCATGCCCGGACTGGTCAAGCTGGTGCGCGTGGCGAAGGGCGATGCGGTGATCAAGGGGCAACCGTTGCTTATTCTCGAGGCGATGAAGATGGAGCACACCCTCGCCGCCCCGCATGACGGGGTGGTTGCCGAGATCGCCACGGAAGGCGCGCAGGTCACCGACGGGACTGTGCTGGTGCGGTTCGTAGAGGAACAGAGCGTCCAGACCGCTGCCGGGGGCTGATGAGCCGAACGCCTCGCGGCAAACAAAATGGCCGGGGCGAAGCCCCGGCCATTTCCTTGGATTACGTCTTCCTTGGATTACGTCACTACGCGAGATTACTGCGCAATCGGCGCGTACTTGCCGTCATGCCACTGGTTGATGTCGTAGCTGGCGTTCTTGAGGTCGCCCTTCTCGTCGAAGGTGACGTCGCCGACAACGGTGCTGATCGGCGTGCCGTTCTTCAACGCTTCGGCAACCTTGGCCGGATCGTCGCTGCCGGCACGCTTGATGCCTTCGGCGAAAGCCTGGACCACGGCGTAGGAGAACAGCGTGAAGCCTTCCGGCACGAAGCCGCCGGCCTTGATCTTCTCGACTGCGGCCTTGGCCTCCGGCTTTGCCTGCGGGTCCGACGGGAAGACGAACATGGTGCCTTCGCCAGCCGGGCCGGCAACCTGCCAGAATTCCGGCGAGGCGATGGAGTCCGGCATGATGAGCTGGAACTTCAGGTTCTGTTCGGCCGACTGACGCAGGATCAGGCCGGCTTCTGGATGGTAGCCGCCGAAATAGACGACGTCGGCCTTGAGATCCTTCAGCTTGGTGACGAGCGCCGAATAGTCCTTCTCGCCGGGATTGATGGCGTCATAGTAGACTTCCTTGAGGCCGCCGGTGTTCATGGTCGCCCTGACGGCATCAGCCACGCCCTGACCGTAAGCGCTCTTGTCGTGCAGGATGACGACGTTCTTGCCGGCATATTTCTTGGCGATCCACGGGCCGATGAAGGCGCCCTGTGCATCGTCACGTGTATAGAGGCGCATGATGGTCGGCCAGCCGGCCTTGGCGGCCGCGTCGGTCAGTACCGGGTTCGAGGAAGCCGGGCTCATCATCAGCGCGCCGGCCTCGGCATAGACGGCCGAGGCGGGAATGCTCGAGCCCGAGCAGGCATGGCCGTCGATGAATTTGACGCCGTTGGCGACGATGCGGTTGGCGACCGACACGGCCTGTTTGGGATCGCACTGGTCGTCCTCGATGTCGAGCTTGATCTTCGAGCCGTTGACGCCGCCCGCGGCGTTGATGGCGTCGGCGGCGGCCTGTGCGCCCTGCTTGAACTGATCGCCGATGGTGGCGAGCTGTCCGGTCATCGGGCCGACCACCGAAACGGTGATGTCGTCGGCGAATGCCACCGGTGCACTCATCATCAGGCCGAAAATGGCCGCGCTCAAAATACTCATTTTTTTCATGGCAATGGAACTCCTCCACTCACGCGCGGCCGCCCCGGCCGCGCTTCTTCCAGAGAGGCGGGACAATTTCATCCTTCATTGGGCCTGTCTAGGCGCATTGGCGCCACTCGATTGGGCCTGCGAGGCCTCCCACGCAAAAAGCCACGCCAGCCTTGTTCCGGCTGGTCGTGGCTTTTTGCCTATCGGGCTGTTCCCCCAGCGCCCCCGCGCCGCGAACCCCAACGTAGCCTTCCCTGTCGTCCTGCCGTGATCCGAAACCTGGATTCTTTTCGGGATCATGGCCCGTCGCACGGCTTGGGCCTGTCCGGCTGCCGCATTCTTGTCGTTCATGGCCTGCGGCCTGGCTGTCTGCGCAGCCTTGTCCCTGTTTTGGCGCGACCGTCTTGGAGCGGTCTTGGCCGGAGCGTCCCCGCCTGTCGGAAATTCAGTGCATGGTCATCCATTCGCGGGCTTCGCGCAGCGCCTTGGCGATCTCGACCTTCGACATGGCGGCCGACAGTTCCGAGCGCAGTTCCGCGGCGCGGGCTGAGCCCTTGATGGCGGCGATGTTGAACCATTTGTGGGCGGCAACGACGTCGGTTTCGCAATCGCGACCGGTCGCATACATCATGCCCAGTTCGAAAAGAATGTCGGCCTGGGCAGTTGCCCCCATGGCGCCGAAACCTGCTTCAAGCATTTCAAAACGTGCCATTTTAGTCCCCTGTCTGGCTCCCGAGAGCTGCCTCCGTTCGTCTTGTCCGGGCCGCTCTTTCGATGCTTTCGAGAATGCCGATCAGGCTTGAATCCGCCGTTAAATGGCGTGCTTAATTTGAGGAAAACAAAGCTAAAACAATAGGTAAACATGGAAATTCGTTAAGGATACGAAGTCAGCAATTCAGCCGATTTGCGTCAAATTCGACGAAAATTTTCCGAGCCTCGATCAACACTCCGCTAACCACGGGAAGCAAACAGGACGCGCCGGTCGTTTTCATTTCCTCGCCGACGGCGCCAATTCAGGGGGCTTTTGAAATGCCAAGATCTTCCGTTGCGGCACCGCTTTTGTTTTGCCGGGAGCTGGAT